>NZ_JBHWUI010000230.1:0-10023 GCF_042737525.1 Kitasatospora sp. NPDC059973
GCAGCGCACGCTGCCGGGCCCTTCCACGTGCCGCCCGGGCGGGAGGTCAGTCCTCGCCGAGGTAGGCCTTCCGCACGGACTCGTCGTGCAGGAGGTCGGCGCCGGTGCCCTTGAGCACGATGCGGCCGGTCTCCATCACGTAGCCCTGGTCGGACAGCGAGAGCGCCGCCTGGGCGTTCTGCTCGACCAGCAGGATGGTCGTGCCGCTGGCCTTCAGCTCCACGATGGTCGCCATGATCTTCTGCATCATCAGCGGGGAGAGGCCCATCGAGGGCTCGTCCAGCATCAGCAGCTTCGGCTGGGACATCAGGGCCCGGCCCATGGCGAGCATCTGCTGCTCGCCGCCGGACAGGGTGCCGGCGGCCTGCTTGCGCCGCTCGCCGAGGATCGGGAAGAGGCCGTAGGCCCGCTCGACGTCCGCCGCGATGCCGGCCGTGTCGGTGCGCAGGAACGCGCCGAGCAGCAGGTTCTCCTCGATGGTCATCCGCGGGAAGATGTGCCGGCCCTCGGGGGAGTGGGCGAGCCCGAGGGCGACGATCTTGTGGGCGGGGACGGTGGTGAGGGCCTGGCCGTCGAAGGTGACCGTGCCGCCGGTGGGCTTGAGCAGGCCGGACAGGGTGCGCAGGGTGGTGGTCTTGCCGGCGCCGTTGGTGCCGATCAGGGTGGTGACCTCGCCCTGGTTGACGGTGAAGCTGATGCCCTTGACGGCTTCGATCTTGCCGTAGGCGACGCGGAGGTCCTTGACCTCGAGGAGTGCGGTCACTGGTCGGTCTCCGTTGCTGCGGGGGCGGTGCCTTCGAGCGGTGCGCCGAGGTAGGCGGTGATGACGCGTTCGTCGCCCTGGACGGTCTCGCGGTCGCCTTCGACGATCTTCTGGCCCTGGACCAGGACGGCGGTGCGGTCGCACAGGTTGAAGATGAACCGCATGTCGTGCTCGATGACGAGGATGGAGATGCCCTTGTCACGGATGGCGAAGACGAGTTCCTCGGCGGCCCGGGTCTCCTGCGGGTTCATGCCGGCGGTGGGCTCGTCGAGGAGCAGCAGGCCGGGGTCGGAGGCGAGGGCCCGGGCGATCTCCAGCTTGCGCTGTTCGCCGTAGGGGAGGTTGCGGGCGAGGTGGTCGGCCTTGTCGGCGAGTCCGGTGAACGCCAGCAGTTCCATGGCGCGGGCGCGGCTCTCGGCTTCGGCGCGGTGGTAGCCGGGGCCGCGGAGGATGGCGGAGAAGATGCCTTCCTTGGTGCGGCTGTGCCGGCCGACGAGGACGTTCTCCAGGACGGTCATGTTGGCGAAGAGCCGGATGTTCTGGAAGGTGCGGGCGATGCCGGCCTGGGTGACGAGGTGGGGCTTGGGCGGCAGGACGGTGCCGCGGTAGGCGACGCGTCCCTCGGTGGGGACGTAGAGGCCGGTGAGGCAGTTGAAGAAGGTGGTCTTGCCGGCGCCGTTGGGGCCGATCAGGCCGATGATCTCGCCTTCGCCGACGGTGAGGGAGACGTTGTTGACGGCGGTGAGGCCGCCGAACCGCATGGTGACGCCGGAGACTTCGAGCAGGGGCTTGGCGGGGCCGGGCCCGGAGACGGCGGCGGGGGCGTCGGTGGTGGTCATCTGGCTGGTCACGCCCCTGCCTTGGTGAGGGCGACGGTGTCGCCGGAGAGCTGCGCGGGGATCGCGGCCTCGTGGAATTCCAGCTGGTTGCGCCGGTTGGGGATGAGCCCTTCGGGGCGGACGCGCATCAGCACGATGAGGGCGATGCCGAAGGCGAGCAGCTGGTAGTTGGAGAGGAATTCCAGCTTCTTCGGGATGAGGAAGAGGAGGGTGGCGCCGGCCAGCGGGCCGCTGATGGTGCCCATGCCGCCGAGGATGACGGCGGCGAGCAGGAAGGCGGAGTTGGGCGGCAGGGCCTCGGCGAAGGTGTACTGGTCGGGGGTGACGGTGTAGCTGACGTGGGCCTGGACGGTGCCGGCGAGGCCGGCGAGGCAGGCGCCGAGGGCGAAGGCGAGGAGCTTGAGCCGGAAGCCGTTGATGCCCATGGCCTCGGCGGCGGTCTCGTCCTCGCGGATGGCGACCCAGGCGCGGCCGATGCGGGAGTCGCCGACCCGGGCGAAGACCAGCACGACGAGGGCGGTGACCAGGAGCATCAGCAGGTAGTAGTTGGAGAACCGGCCGAGTTCGACGCCGAGGACGGTGTGCGGCTTGCCGAGGTCGAAGCCGAGGATCTGGAGGTCGGGGATCCGCGGGATGCCGTTCGAGCCGTTGGTGATCTTGGGGCCGGTGGTGCCGTTGAGGTTGAGCATGGTGATGCGGAAGATCTCGCCGAAGCCGAGGGTGACGATGGCGAGGTAGTCGCCGCGCAGCCGCAGGGTGGGGGCGCCGATCAGCACACCGAAGATCATCGACACCACGGCGCCGGTCAGCATCGCGGCCCAGAAGGGGAACTGGACGTGGATCGGCGAGGCGGGGGAGCCGGAGACCAGGGCGGCGGCGTAGGCGCCGACGCCGAGGAAGGCGACGTAGCCGAGGTCGAGCAGGCCGGCCAGGCCGACGACGATGTTGAGGCCGAGGGCGACGGTGGCGAAGATCAGGATGTTGGCGGCGACCGAGGTGTACTGGTCGCTGGTCTGGGTGAACGGGAAGCTGGCGGCGGCGGCGAAGGCGGCGCCGGTGGTGACCGGGCGGTACTTGACGGTCAGCGCGCGCAGCCGGGCCAGCAGGCCGCCCTTGGCCAGGGCGGGGACGACGGCGGCGGCGAGCAGCAGGTAGGCGGTGAAGAGTTCGCCGTACTCGGTGTCGATGCCGAAGGTGATCGCGAACAGGCCGACGGCGAAGGCCAGCACGATGAGCAGGACCTCGGCCCAGGAGGGCAGTTCGCGGGCGGCGGGCAGTGGCCGCTCGACGGTGCCGAGGCGGAGCGCGCTGTTGGCGAGGTGGCCGATCTGCAGGAGCAGGACGGCGGCGGCGGCGATCACCAGGGCGCCGGCGAGGGCGGTCAGCACCGGGGCGACGGGCTTGTCCTCGGGGACGGCGTGGGTGGCGAACCAGACGACCGGGGCGGCGGGGAGGAGCAGGAACAGCCGCCGGTCGAGGATCCGCACCGGGACGTGGGTGCGCCGGTCGAGCGGCAGGCCGAGGGCGCCGACGACGGCGAGCAGCGAGCCGAGGGCGGCGACCCAGCCACCGGGGTCGAGGTTGGCGAGGCCGCCGAGGTCGACCGCGATGGCGATGACGGAGAACCAGCTGACGGCGAAGGCGCCGGCGGCGGCGAGCAGGACGGCGTTGTGGCTGCGGGTGGGGGCGGCCCAGCGCAGGCCGCGGACGCCGTGGGTGGCGAGCAGCAGGGCGAGGGTGAGCAGGCCCGCGGTGAGGGCGAGCCACTGGAGGCCGGCGGGGGAGCCGTAGTAGGTGAGGTCGCCGGGGAACTCGTCGGTGTACGTCCAGGACATCAGGGCGGAGCCGGCGGTGGCGAGGGCGCCGAGGCCGGTGAGGAGGGCGGCGGCGCGGGCCGGCAGCGGGATGACCGGGGTGGTCTCGGTGGTCGAGGTGGTGGTCATGGTGCTCACGCCCTGTCTGCGACGCGTTCGCCGAGCAGGCCCTGGGGTCGGACGAGCAGGACGAGGATGAGGAGTACGAAGGCCCAGACGTCCTTCCAGGCGCCGCCTCCGAAGAGGTGCATGCCGGGCAGGTGCTGGATGTAGCCGGTGGCGAGGGCTTCGGCGAGGCCGAGGGCGACGCCGCCGAGCATGGCGCCGTAGATGTTGCCGATGCCGCCGAGGACGGCCGCGGTGAAGGCCTTGAGGCCGAGCAGGAAGCCCATCCGGAAGTCGACCTGGCCGCTGCGCAGGCCGTAGGCGACGGCGGCGACGGCGGCGAACGCGGCACCGATGGCGAAGGCCATGACGATGATCCGGTCGGTGTCGATGCCCATGAGCTTGGCGGTGTCGGGGTCCTGGCTGGTGGCCTGCATGGCGCGGCCGGAGCGGGTGCGGGTGACGAACCAGCCGAGGGCGAGCATGCAGAGCGGGGCGGCGATGATCAGGAAGATGTCGCTGCGCTGGACGGTGACGGAGCCGAGCTCGAACGGGTCGCCGGGGATCTTCGGGAAGACCCGGGCCTTCTTCGCGTCGGGGTAGAACGAGAAGACGAGCTGCTGCAGGACGATCGACAGGCCGATCGCGGTGATCAGGGGGGCCAGTCGGGGCGCGGTGCGCAGCGGCCGGTAGGCGAAGCGCTCGGCGGCGACGGCGGTGAGCGTGGAGACCAGGATGCCGGCTATCAGCATCAGCGGTAGGGCCAGCCAGAGCGTGGTGCCGCCGGGGAGGGCGAGGTAGGCGGTCAGGGCGCCGAAGCCGCCGACCATGACGATCTCGCCGTGGGCGAAGTTGATGAGCTGGACGATGCCGTAGACCATCGTGTAGCCGATCGCGACGAGCCCGTAGAGGGCGCCGAGGATCAGGCCGTTGGCCAGCTGCTGCGGTAGGTCGTGCACCGCTGGGCCTCCGTTGTGCGTTGCGTGAAGTCCGCGTGGGTGGGGGATGTGGGCACGCGCGGGGGCACTGGTGGCGCCCCCGCGCGGGATGACTCCGGTGTTGCGGGCCGTTCCTGACGGGTGGTCAGGTCAGCCGCTGAAGGTGCCGGACTTCTCCACGGCCCACTTGCCGTCCTTGACGGTGTAGACGGTGAGCTGCTTGTTGGTGGTGTCGCCGAACTCGTCGAAGGAGACCTTGCCGGTCACGCCGTCGAAGGAGACCTTCTGGACGGCCTCGACGACCTTGGCGCGGGGGTTGCTGGGGAGCTTGCCGCCGTTGTCCTTGACGACGTTCTTGACGGCCTCGATGATCGCCCAGCCGCTGTCGTAGGAGTAGCCGCCGTAGGTCTCGTAGGCGTCCTTGTAGCCGGCGGCCTTGTAGTCGGCGATGAACTTGGCGGCGGTGGGGAGCGCCTCGACGGGCAGGCCGACGGCGGTGGCGTAGTCGCCCGCGCTCTTGGGGTTGAGCTTGATGAAGTCGCCGCTCTGGATGCCGTCGCCGCCCATCAGGGGGATGGTGAGGCCGGCGTCCTTGAGCTGGAGGGAGAGCGGGCCGGCGGCGGGGTACTCGCCGCCGTAGTAGACGGCTTCGGCGCCGGAGCTCTTGACCTTGGTGACGACGGCGGCGAAGTCGCGGTCGTCGGGGTTGACGTGCTCCTCGCCGACGATGGTGCCGCCCTGCTTGACGAACTCGCCCTTGAAGGTGGCGGCGAGGCCGGCGCCGTAGGTCTTCTGGTCGTCGATGAGGAAGACCTTGGTCTTCTTGGCGTCCTTGGCCAGGAACTGGGCGGCGAAGGGGCCCTGGACGGCGTCGGTGGTGGCGGTGCGGAAGTAGGACTTGAAGGGGCGGGCCTTGTCGCCGCTGGCCCACTTCTCGCCCTGGCTGAGCGCGACGCCGGTGTTGGCGGGGGAGATCTGGACGAGGTTGGCGTCGTTGAAGATCTGCTGCATCGATTGGGCGACGCTGGAGTTCAGCGGGCCGACGACGCCGATGACGTTCTTGTCGGCGACCAGCTGGGTGGCGTTCTGCTGGCCCGGGGCGGGCTTGGCGGTGTCGTCGAGGGCCTTGATCTCGAACTTGACGCCGGGGACCTCGTTCTTCTCGTTGGCCTGCTTGACCGCGAGCTCGACGGAGTTGCGGATGCCGAGGCCGAGGGCGGAGAGGTCGCCGGTGAGCGGCGCGTCCACGCCGATGGTGACGGTGGTGGTGGCCCCGGCGTTGCCGTCCCCGGACTTCTTCTCGCCGCGGGATCCGCAGGCGCTGATGCTGAGGGCGCCGATCACGGCAATGCTCACGACAACTGCTGAACGGTGACGCACAGGGGTCCCCTTCGGTTCAGGAGGGCGCCGCGCCTGAGTGGCGGGAGCCGGGATGCGCAATGGGCCTGGCCCAATCCGGTGGCGCGGTGACTGGCCGTGACTCTAGATGCCTCTGGGCGGCTCGGGCAGTGCTGTGGCGAGGCTGTGATTCTCTTGTTATGAGCACACGGAGCGACCGTCTCACTATGTGGTCGTTCTGGCCCGATCGATCCTGTACTGACAGGCGTCTACTCGCTGGTAGGTGCATGTAAGGGCCAGAATTGCGGGTGACTCCTGGCCTCACCGATAATCGGACACGACTGTCCGCCGTGCTGGTGTCGGGCGTGTGCGTCCGAATATCGGACATTCCCGGGAATGGCGAAACACCCCCGGGTCGATGCGGGCCCGGAAGCGGTCGAAAGTTCGGATTTCCTACTTGTTACGCAGTGTTACATCCCTCGCAGTGCGCGCAAACGCGTCCGCCCCCTTGTCTGGACCAACGCCTGCCCAGGGCAGTCGAAGGTCAAACAAGGGGGCGGACAAGGGAATTGATGATCGGTCGGCCCGACCGGCGGGCGATTGACGGGTCGGCCGGGCCGACGGGGCGTCAGAGGTCGCGGAGCATGCAGGTCAGGCGGCAGCTGGTGATCCGCTTGCCGGTGTCGTCGGTGATCGCGATCTCGTAGGTGGCGGCGGTGCGTCCCTTGAACACGGCGGTGGCGACCCCGGTGATCAGGCCGGAGGTGGCCGAGCGGTGGTGGGTGGCGTTCAGGTCCACGCCCACCGCGTACCGGCCGGGGCCGGCGTGCAGCATCGCGCCGACCGACCCGAGGGTCTCGGCCAGCGCCGCCGAGGCGCCGCCGTGCAGCAGCCCGTACGGCTGCTGGTTCCCCTCGACGGGCATCGTGCCGACCACCCGGTCGCCGGAGGCCTCGACGACCCGGATCCCGAGCTTGTCGCCGAGGCGGCCGCCGGAGAAGGTGGCCGGGTCGACGCCGAGCTTCGCGAAGTGGTCCAGCACCTCCTGCGGGATGTTCAGGGCGGGGGCCGGTTCGGGGGTGGTCGCGCCGGGGGCCGCTTCGGTCATGGGGGAGCTCCTGCCGCTCGGGGGTCACGTCGTCGTGCTGCCTGTGATCGTACGACCGTCCTACTCGGCGGTAGTGATCGCGTGGGGGAGTTGGCGTGGCGGGTGCGCCCGGACCGTTCCCCGTCGGCCGGGACCCGTTCCCCCTCCCGGCCGGACCCGGCTCCTCGCGCGCGGGCGCGCCCGCGCGGGTGCGCGCCCGCCCGGTCACGCCCCCAGGCGCCGCACCGCGGGCCCGGCGCCCGGACCGCGCGGCGCCCTTTTTGTCGGTGCCGGGCCATAGGATCGGTGGCCGGTAGTGGAATCGGCAGGAACGGACGTTGACGTGGCTACGCAGAGTACGGACAAGGGCGCGGCGGGTGGCGGCGGGGCGCGGCCCCGGCTGATGCTGCTCGACGGGCACTCGATGGCCTACCGGGCGTTCTACGCGCTGCCCGTGGAGAACTTCAACACCTCCACCGGCCAGCCCACCAACGCGGTGTACGGCTTCGCCTCGATGCTCGCCAACACCGTCCGGGACGAGCGGCCCACCCACCTCGCGGTGGCCTTCGACCTCTCCCGGCAGACGTTCCGCTCCGTCGAGTTCCCCGACTACAAGGCCAACCGGGCCAAGACGCCGGACGAGTTCCGCAGCCAGATCGGCCTGATCGGCGAACTGCTGGACGCCATGCGGGTGCCGCGGATGACGGTCGAGGGCTTCGAGGCCGACGACATCATCGCCACCCTGGCCACCGCCGCCGAGGCGGCCGGCTTCGACGTCGACATCGTCACCGGCGACCGGGACTCGCTTCAGCTGGTCACCGACCACATCACCGTCCTCTACCCGACCAAGGGCGTCTCCGAACTCACCCGCTACACCCCGGAGAAGGTCGCCGAGAAGTACGGCGTCACCCCCCGCCAGTACCCCGACCTCGCGGCGCTGCGCGGCGACCCGTCCGACAACCTGCCCGGCATCCCGGGCGTCGGCGAGAAGACGGCCGCCAAGTGGGTCAACCAGTTCGGCTCCTTCGACGAACTCGTCTCCCGCGCCGACGAGGTGAAGGGCAAGATCGGCGAGAAGCTGCGCGACCACCTGGACTCGGTCAAGCGCAACCGCGTCCTCACCGAGCTGGTCCGCGACGTCGAACTCCCGCTCGCCGTCGCCGACCTGGAGCGCGCCGCGTTCGACCGCGAGGCGGTCGCCGGTCTGATGGAGTCGCTGGAGTTCCGCAACGCCAACTTCCGCGACCGGGTCTTCGGCATCGACCCGGCCGCCGCCGAGCCCGAGGCCGCCGTCGAACTCGCCCCCGGCGTCGAGGTGGACGGCGAACTGCTCACCGACCCGGGCACGCTGGCCGGGTGGCTGCGCGGGCACTCCGACGGCAAGGCCCCGGTCGCGCTGGCCGCCGTCTACCGGTGGGCGCTCGGCACCGGCGAGGTCACCGAGATCGCGCTGGCCGCCGGCGAGACCGCCGCCTGGTTCGACCCGGCGCTGCTCGCCGAGGAGGACGAACGCGCCTTCGCCGACTGGCTGGCCGACCCGGCCGCCCCCAAGGCCCTGCACATCGCCAAGCAGGTGATGCGCGCCTTCGCCGAGCGCGGCTGGACGATCGCGGGCGTCGTCGCCGACACCGCCCTCGCCGCGTACCTGGAGAAGCCCGGCCGCCGCACCTTCACCCTGGAGGTGCTCGCCGAGGAGTACCTGGCCCGTTCGCTCGCCCCGGCCGCGGTCGCCGAGAGCGGCCAGCTCGCCTTCGACGCCCCCGAGGAGCCGGACGAGGTCGACGCGGTGGCCGCCCGCGCCCAGGCGCTGATGCTCCAGGCCCGCGCCGTGCTCGACCTCGCCGCCCTCTTCGACACCCGCCTCGCCGAGGTCGGCGCCACCGAGCTGCTGCGCGACATGGAGCTGCCGATCGCCGCCCTGCTGGCCCGGATGGAGCGCACCGGCATCGCCGCCGACCGCCCCTGGCTCACCGGCCTGGAGGCCCAGTTCGCCACCGAGATCCAGCGCGTGGTGGAGGAGGCACACGCCGCCGCCGGCCACGAGTTCAACCTCGGCTCGCCCAAGCAGCTCCAGGAGATCCTCTTCGGCGAGCTGGCCCTGCCCAAGACCAAGAAGATCAAGACCGGCTACACCACCGACGCCGACGCGCTCACCTGGCTGGCCGGCCAGACCGACAACGAGCTGCCGGTCATCCTGCTCCGCCACCGCGACCAGGCCAAGCTGCGCACCACCGTCGAGGGCCTGCTCAAGACGGTCTCGCCGGCCGGCCGGATCCACACCACCTTCAACCAGATGGTCGCCGCCACCGGCCGGCTCTCCTCGCAGGACCCGAACCTGCAGAACATCCCGGTCCGCACCGAGGAGGGCCGCGCCATCCGCCGCGCCTTCGTCGTCGGCGCGGGCTACGAGGCGCTGCTGACGGCCGACTACTCCCAGATCGAACTGCGCATCATGGCCCACCTCTCCGAGGACGAGGCCCTGATCGAGGCCTTCGCCACCGGCGAGGACCTGCACACCACCGTCGCCTCCCAGGTCTTCGAAGTCCCCGGCGACGCGGTGGACGCCGAGATGCGCCGCAAGATCAAGGCGATGTCCTACGGTCTGGCGTACGGGCTCTCCGCGTACGGGCTCTCCCAGCAGCTCGGCATCAAGCCCGCCGAGGCCCAGGGCCTGATGGACACCTACTTCGAGCGCTTCGGCGGCGTGCGCGACTACCTGCGCCGGGTCGTCGACGAGGCCCGCGCCACCGGCTACACCGAGACCCTGCTCGGCCGCCGCCGCTACCTGCCGGACCTCAACAGCGACAACCGCCAGCGCCGCGAGATGGCCGAGCGGATGGCCCTCAACGCCCCGATCCAGGGCTCGGCCGCCGACATCGTCAAGATCGCCATGCTCCGGGTGGACGAGGCGCTGACCGCCGCCGGCCTCACCTCCCGGATGCTGCTCCAGGTGCACGACGAAATCGTGCTGGAGCTGGCGCCCGGTGAGCGCGAGCAGGTCGAGGCGATCGTCCGCGCGCAGATGGCCGGCGCCTACCCGCTGCGCGCCCCGCTCGACGTCTCGGTGGGCGTCGGCGCGAACTGGGAGGCCGCCGCGCACTGACGGCCGGCGAGAAGGCGGTGGGCGCGGTCCGGATCG
>NZ_JBHWUI010000231.1:0-9985 GCF_042737525.1 Kitasatospora sp. NPDC059973
CCCGGGGGAGGCGCCGCCGTTGCCGCTCCGCCGGAACGGGTGGTCCGGGGCGGTGTCAGTCGCGGTACTCGCAGAGGTAGGCCGTGTCGGCTTCGACCTTGAGCTGGAACGTGCTGTCCGCCGGGACGTCGAAGCGCTCGCCGGTCCGGAAGGTCTCCCAACCGTCGGCGCCCGGCAGCCTGACGGTCAGCGCGCCGTTGACCACGTGCATGACCTCGCGGGCGGCGGTGCCGAACTCGTACTCCCCGGGGGCCATGACGCCGATGGTCGCGGGACCGTCCTCCGTCGTGAAGGCGATCGACTTGACCGTGCCGTCGAAGTACTCGTTGACCTTGAACATGGGGGTCCTCCTGGGAGACGGGCGGAGCCGGGCGGCCGGCTCGTCGCGCCGGCCGCCCGGTGGGCAAGGCTAGCGAGAGCAGCTGTTCCTCCGAGCAGGCGGGAGTGCCCACGCGCCCACGGCCCCCACCCGCGGGTGAGCACGCCCCCGGATTACTGGTCGTGGCACCGGCGTGCGAGATGGACGGTGATGTCGGCGGCGATCTCGACCGTCCCGGGCAGCACCCGCAGCAGCCGGCCGAACAACAGCTCCCGGTCCCCCGGCGCCAGCATGAGGTACGCCGAGATCGTCGACAGCAGGCCCACGTAGTCGCGCGCGCTCATGCTCAACCGCCGTTCGATCACCGACTGTCGGACGTCGGTGAACCACGCGGACCGCCGCAGCTCCGTACCCGGCCACCGCATGTCCGGCTCCTCGTCCGGGGGCGGTACGTCGTCGCGCTCCAGGAACGGCGCCCGCGCGGCGCGCACGGCCTCCTCCACGGACGGGTCGACGAGTTCGGTCGGCCCGCCGAACGACGCGAACACGCCGCCGGGCTCCACCAGCGCGGCCATGTGCGACCACCGGCCCTCCGGCCTCGTCCAGTGCAGCGCCGCCGCGGCGTAGACCAGTCCGTAGCGCTCCCCCGGCCGCACGTCCTCGAACGCGGCCCGCGCCGTCCGGACGCTCGCCGGCACGTGCCTGCGCAGTTCGGCGAGCATGCCCTCGTCGGGCTCGGTCGCGGTGACCGCCACGCCCCGCCGGGCGAACAGGCGGGTCGCCTTGCCCGTGCCGGCGCCGACCTCCAGAGCGGTCCGCACCGGCCGGCCCGCGTAGGCCACCACCAGGTCGAAGAGCTCCTCGGGATACCCCGGGCGGAACCGTTCGTAGGCTTGCGCCACTGCCCCGAAACTCAACGCGCGACCAGACATGCCGAGATCCTGGCACGCGCCGCGCCGTCGGCGCACGGCTTGTCCGCGCGATCCGGCCGCCCGGCAGTGGCGGGCCGAGCGGAGTGGGGCCTGCCCCGCCGAGGTGCTCGGCACCTTCCGGCGTGACGACCTGCCGGGGGGTCGGACCGCCGGCGGTCCGCCCCCCGGAGGCTGGGCGGGTGTGCTACCAGGTGACGGTGTCGTAGATCTCCTTCTTGGCGAGAGTGATCCAGATCGCCTCGGGGTCCCTCTTCGGCACCGACATGAACCTCTCCCCGGCGGGCCGGGCACGGCGGCGCCCCGGAGGGCGGGCGCCGTCGTCGGCGCCCGCCCTCCGGGGCCGGTGGGTCAGTCCCAGGGGTTGGCCGACTGGCCGCTGATGGCGGTCCAGAAGCGGGTGTTGGCGGGCAGGGTGCCGTTGGCCCACAGACCCCAGCCGGTGCCGTCGTGGAACTCGGCCATCCGGAAGCCGGCGCCGAAGACGGTCGCGCACTTCTGGTCGGCGACGGCGCGGCTGGTCAGCTCGTAGCCGGGCAGCGCCGGGGTGACCTTCACCTCGCCGCCGACCCAGCTGTGGAAGCCGCTGGTGGGGACGCCCGCCGGAGCGGGGCGGCCGTCCTGCCTGATGCAGAGCACCGGCAGCACGGCGTTCGCCGCGGTGTCGCCGTTGTACGGGTCGCTGTTGGTCAGGTTGTCGAAGCCGACGTGCACCACGTTGTCGGCGCGCTGCTCCAGGGTGCCCCAGGTCATGCCCTTGTGCTGGCCCGGAGGAGCGTGGAAGACCGCGTCGTAGGTGCTGCGGTAGACGTCCCACTGCTGGTAACTGCCGCCGTCACAGCCCCTCAGGACCAGCTTCCAGCCGCCGAAGTTCTTGCGCGAGTTGTCCAGGCAGTCCGACGTGCCCACGTTCTTCAGCCGCAGGCCGACCAGGTCGTACAGGGCCGGCTCCGCCTCGAACGGGGTGATCTCCCACTGCTGCCTGGTGTAGCCAGCCACACAGCCGGTGGTCATCGGCAGGTCGTCGGCCGTCAGACAGAGGACGCCGTCCGGGCTGCTGGTGGTGACGGTGAACCGCTCGGGGTAGCCCGCGACGCGCTTGATCACCCACATACCGGGGTTGTCGGACGGCGCGCAGGGGTGCATGTCCTGGATCCCCGACCTCGCGTCGGGGCAGCGCTGGGAGTACTGGTTGAACAGGACCGACGCCGGGGTGTCGGCGGACGCGCCGCCCGGCAGCAGGAGCAGCCCGGTGAGGGCGAGCAGGACCGCGAGCAGGGTACGCCTGAGGGATACGAGCAAGAGTGCCTCCGGAAGCCGTCGGTACGGGGAATGCCGGATCCTGCGCGGGAACGCCCCTTCGCAGTGGCCGGCCACGCGCCAGTTTGTCCGTACGCGGCCAAGGCCGGTATCCCAGCCTTCTGGGATACCCGCTGGACGGCGACCGGTGCCGCACGGCCCCGCGCCGCCGCCCGCGGACAGGCCTCGCCGCCGATCGGCCGCGACACCCCGAGGGCCCTCCGGCGACACCGATGGCGCCCTTGCGCATACGAAGGGAGGCCTCCCCGCCGCCGGTCGCCGAGCCCGGCCCGCCTATGCTGGACGCCGCCCGAGCCGTCCGGCCGCCACGGCGGCCAGGCGGAGCGGAACGACGGGGGAACGGACCCATGACCGGGGACCAACGGGGGGAACGCAGTGCCAGCAGAACACGAGGAATCCGGCGCGTACGCCGACGACCACCGGGCGGACCCCGAGTCCATCGGGAGCCCGCCCAGCCACACCGAGTACCCGGACGACGCCGAGGACATCGAGGACGAGGAACCGCCGCGCCGCTCCGCCGGACGCCGGGTCTGGCAGGGCGCGCTGGCGGCAGCCGTCGTGGGGCTGCTGGCCGCCGGCGGGTACGGGGCCTACAACGTGGTGAACGCCGTGACGGGCAACGGCCCGGCGGCCGGTGACCACCAGGAGTCCCCGGCCGCGGCCGCGTCGGCGCAGCCGGCGCCGACCGCCGCGGAGGCCGACGCGGTGGCGAAGGACTTCCTGGCGGCCTGGGGCCGCGGGGACGTCGCGGCCGCGGCGGCGCTCACCGACCGCCAGGACACCGCGCGGACCGCCCTGGCGGCGTTCCGCGACGCGGTGAAGCCGCGCTCGTTGACCTTGGCCGGGACCGGCCCGGTGGCGTCCGCGACGCCGAGCGAGCCCGCGGTGGGCTTCCGGGCGAAGGCGGAGTTCGAGGGCACCGCGGAGGCCTGGGAGTACGACAGCGCGCTGACGGTGCTGCGGGCGGCCGACGGGAGGGTGGCCGTGCGCTGGTCGCCGCACGTGATCCACCCGCATCTCGACGCGGGCGAGACGATCGGCATCAAGCTGCTGCCCGATCCGGTGGCGAAGCCGGTCGACCGGAACGGCAAGCCGCTCGACGCGTTCCCGTCGCTCAGGAGCGTGCTGCCCCAGATCACCCCCACCCGGGGCGGGTCCAGCGTCGACGGGCAGGCCGTGGTGATCTCCGACGGCGGTGCGAAGGCACCGGAGCAGCTGTTCGTGCTCACCCCGGCGAACGCGCCGGAGATCAGGCTCACCCTGGACGCCGGCCTCCAGCAGGTGGCCGAGGAGGCGGTGAAGAAGCAGGCCGCGGGCGGGAAGCCGGCCTCGCTGGTCGCCGTCCAGCCGAGCACCGGCCACATCCTCGCCCTCGCGTACTCCTCGCCGGACGGGTTCAACCGCGCGGTCGGCGGCGGGCAGCCGCCGGGGTCCACGATGAAGGTGATCACCTCCGCCGCCCTGCTCCAGGCCGGGGTCGGGCCGGACACCGTGGTGCCGTGCAAGGAGACCACCAACTCCCCGCGCGCCTGGCACAACGACGAGCCCGGCGACTTCCCCGGCTACACCCTGACCGACGACTTCACCCACTCCTGCAACACCGGATTCATCGACAAGGGCCTGGAGAAGCTGCAGCTCGGGACGGTGCCCGAGGTCGCCCGCAACCAGTTCGGCCTCGGCCTGGAGTGGCACATCGGCATCCCGAGCAGGGACGCCACCATCCCGGTGCCGAAGAGCAAGGACGAGGCGGCCGCCACCTTCATCGGCCAGGGCCAGATCCAGGTGAACTCGCTGCTGATGGCCTCGGTCGCGGCCACCGTGCAGAGCGGAACGTTCCGCCAGCCCGTCCTGGTGCCGGACGCGAAGCGGGTGACGGCCCCCGGCAGGCTTCCCGAGGGCGTCGCACGGGACCTGCGGGCGATGATGGCGAAGACCGCGACCCAGGGCACCGCGCGGGCACCGATGTCCGGGCTGTCCGGGCGGATCGGCGCCAAGACCGGCACCGTCGAGGCCGGTGCCGGCAAGGGCACCAACAGCTGGTTCATCGCCTACCGCGACGACCTCGCGGTGGCGGCCGAGGTCGAGGGCGGCGGCCACGGCAACAGCGCGGCCGGCGTGGCCGCGGCCGAGGTCCTGAAGGCCGGCGGCAAGGGCTGACACCGTCGGTCGGTCCGGTGCCGGCACCGGACCCGTCGAACAGCCCACCCCCGCGTTCGTCCCGGGCGACGAACGCGGGGGCTTAGCCTGGTCCGCGGGTACCGAGCCGGGGGCGCGGTCAGGCCCCTAACCTGCGGAGATGATCAGGCACATGGCGACGCACTCCGCCGGCGGCCTGGGCCGGGTACTGCGGGACCTCGGCCCCACGCTGCTCGACCTGCTGCACGGCGACGTCGGCCTGGCCCCGGAGATCGGCGGCGTGGGGATCCACGACCCGTACGACGAGCAGCAGTACCCGCCGCGGGCCATCGTGCTCGGGGCCGGCGTCCGGGGCTCCGAGGAGATCGTCCGGCTGCTGCACGAACTGGCGACCCACCGCGTCGCGGCCCTGGTCGTACGGGGGCCCGTCGGGGACGGGCCGGTCGGGAGCGGGCCGGCCAGGAGCGAGCCCGTCGGGGACGGGCCGGTCGAGGACGGCGAGGCCCTCGCGCGGGCGGTGTCCGAGACCGGGATACCCCTGCTCGCCCTGACCCGCGGCGCCTCCTGGGCCCAGCTGGCGGCGATGCTGCGCACCCTGCTGGCCGAGGGCGACATCGGGGACAGCGGCGGGCAGACCCTGGGAGGGGTGCCCTCGGGCGACCTGTTCGCCCTGGCGAACGCCGTCGCCACCCTGCTGGACGCGCCTATCACCATCGAGGACCGCTGCCAGCGCATCCTGGCCTTCTCCGGCCGCCAGGACGAGGCGGACCCCGCCCGGGTGGCCACCATCCTGGCCCGCCAGGTCCCCGACCGGTACGTGCGGCTCATGGAGAGCCGCGGCGTCTTCCGGGAGATCTACCGCAGCGAGGACCCGGTGCGGATCGCACCGGCGGCGGTCGGCGAGGGCGAGACGGCACTGCCGCGCGTGGCGATCGCGGTACGGGCGGGCGACGAGGTGCTCGGCTCGGTGTGGGCCGCGGTCCGCGAACCGCTCACCCCCGCCAGGGAGGCCGCGTTCAAGGACGCCGCGAAGCTCGTCGCCCTGCACATGCTGCGCCACCGCGCCGGGGCCGACGCCGAGAACCGGCTGCGCACCGACCTGGTCACCACCGTGCTGGAGGGCGGGGCCGGCGCGCCCGACGCGCTCGGCCGGCTGGGCCTGGCGAACGAGCCGACCCTCGTCATGGCCCTGGGGCTGGCAGACCGCCCGGGTGAGGACCACGCCCACGTCACGGCGGAGCGGCAGCGCCTGGCCGGCGCGCTGGCCATCCACCTCACCGCCGTCCAGCCGCGTTCGGCGGTGGCCCTCCTGGGCGACGTGGCCTACGCGCTGTTCCCGGTGCGGGGCGAGGCGGCCCATCGGCGCGAACGTGCCGTACAGGTGGCCTCGGACTTCCTGGAGCGCACCGGGAACCGGACGGGCGCGGTCATCGGCATCGGGTCGGTGGCGGAGGAGCCCACCGCCCTGGCGCGGTCCAGGACGAACGCCGACCGCGCGCTGCGGGTGCTGTTCGAGCGGCGGTCGGGCGCGGGGGTCGCGTCGATCACGGACGTCAACACCGACGCGCTGCTGCTGGAGCTGCGCGACCTCGCCGCCACCCACGGCGACGAACTGTCCGCGCCACTGGCCCGGTTGGTGGCCTACGACGCCAAGCACAACGCCCACCTCGTCGAGACGCTGCGGGCGTGGCTGGACGCCTTCGGCGACGTGATCGCCGCCTCGGCGAGCGTGTACGTCCACCCCAACACCTTCCGCTACCGGATCCGCCGGGTGGCCGAGGTGGGGTGCCTGGACCTACAGGACCCGGCCGCCCGGTTCGCGGCGATGCTGCAACTGCGCCTGATGCCCTCGCAGCGCGGTGGTGCGGACCCCGCCTCAGGAGCGGGCGCCATCGGCTCCGGCTGACCGCCCGGGTGCCCGGGCGCTGCCGCCTCCGGCGCCGTGTCCGGCGCACCGCGGCGTCCGGGCACTTGGGTCCCGCGTACGAACGGGCCGTCCACGTTGTGACGGGACGACGAACGCGCGGCCGCCGGCGCTGCCTAGCGTGGGTGTCACCCCACCCCAGGAGGACCCCCGTGCCGGCCGACCTCGGAACCCCGCCCCTGCCCGCGCCCCCGCCCGCCGACCTCGCGCCGGAGCTCGACGCGATGCTCGCCGACCTGGAAGAGCTCGTGACCTGCGAGTCGTACTCCGCCGACCACCAGGCCGTGGCCCGCAGCGCCCGGGTCGTCGCCGCCCAGGGGGCCCGCCTGCTCGGCGCCCCCGCCCGGCTGCTGGTGAACGGCGGCGTCACCCACGTCCAGTGGACCTTCGGAACGCCCCGCGTCCTCCTGCTCGGCCACCACGACACCGTCTGGCCGGTCGGCTCGCTCAGGACCCACCCGTGGTCCGTGGCGGACGGCATCGCGCGCGGACCCGGCGTCTTCGACATGAAGGCCGGCCTGGTCCAGATGTTCCACGCCCTCGCCTCCCTCCCCACGCTCGACGGGATCTGCGTGCTCGTCACCGGCGACGAGGAGGTCGGCTCCGCCACCTCGCGCACCCTCGTCGAGGAGACCGCCCGCCGCTGCTCCGCGACCCTCGTCGCCGAGCCCTCCGCCGACGGCGGAGCGCTGAAGACCGCCCGCAAGGGCGTGTCGAGCTACGACCTCACCGTGCACGGCCGCGCCGCGCACTCCGGACTCGAACCGCGGAAGGGCGTCAACGCGGCCGTCGAACTCGCCCACCAGGTCCTCGCGCTGCGGGACATCGCCGACACCGTGCTCGGGCGGACCGGACCCGGCACCACCGTCACCCCGACCCTCCTGTCCGCGGGCACCACGACCAACACCGTCCCGGCCCGGGCCGACCTCACCATCGACGTCCGGGTCCCCAGCACCGCGGCGCAGGAGACGGTCGACCACCTCGTGCACACGCTCCGGCCCCACCTGCCCGGCGCGCGCCTCGACCTCCGGGGCGGCCCCAACCGCCCGCCCCTGGACGCCACCGCCTCGGCCGCGCTGTTCACGCTGGCGGCCGAGCAGGCCGCCGCGCTCGGGCTCCCTCCCCTGCGGCAGGCCGCCGTCGGCGGGGCCTCCGACGGCAACTACACCGCCGGCGTCGGCTGCCCCACCCTCGACGGCCTCGGAGCCGTCGGCGACGGCGCCCACGCCGACCACGAACACGTCCGCACCGCCGAGATGCCGCGCCGCGCCCGCCTCCTGGCCCACCTCACCGGAGCCCTGCGATGACCGCGTTCCAGGTACGCGAACTCCACGACCTCAAGGACTTCGAGGACGTGAAGCGCCTCTACGCCGACATCTGGCGCACCGACAGCGGCGGCACACCCGTCCCGGTCGAGGTGATGCGCGCCCTCGCACACGCCGGCAACTACGTGGCCGGCGCGTACCGGGACGGCCACCTGGTCGGGGCGTCGATCGCCTTCCTCGCCGCCCCGCCCGGCACCACCCTGCACTCCCACATCACCGGCGCCGCTCCCGGCCGCGGCATCGGCCTGGCGCTGAAGCTCCACCAGCGCCGGTGGGCACTCGAGCGCGGACTGCGGCACATCACCTGGACCTACGACCCGCTGATCCGCCGCAACGCCTACTTCAACCTCGTCAAACTCGGCGCCCGGCCCACCGAGTACCTGGAGTCCTTCTACGGCCGCATGGACGACGCCATCAACGGCGGCGACGACTCCGACCGCGTCCTGGCGACCTGGGACCTGAGCGCCCCGCCGGTCACCGCGACCGTCGCCGGCACCTGCCCGCCCGTCACCGCGCCGCCCGGCACCGCTCACGCCGTCCGCGACCGCGACGGCCGGCCCGAGACCGGCCCGATCGACGCCGAGTGCGTCCTCATCGACCTCCCCGAGGACATCGAGGCGCTGCGCCGCACCGACCCCGGCGCGGCCCGGGCCTGGCGACTGGCCGTCCGCCACACCCTGGGCGAGCTGCTCGCCGACGGTGCCCGGGTCACCGGCCTCCACGACCGGCGCTCCTACCTCGTCCGACGCACCGGCGCCACCGCCCCGCGGACGACCCTGACCACGACCCTGACCTCGACCGCCACCTCGACCGCCACCACGACCGCCACCCCGACCCTCGCCAGGAGCCACCAGTCATGAAGATCTCCGGGATCGAACTCCGCCGGATCCAGCTGCCGCTCGTCTCGCCGTTCCGCACCTCCTTCGGCACCGAGACCGGCCGCGACGTCCTGCTGGTCCGCGTCGAGACCGCCGACGGCGAGGGCTGGGCCGAGTGCGCCGCGATGTCCGAGCCGCGCTACTGCTCCGAGTACGTCGACGGCGTCCAGGACGTCCTGCGCCGGTTCCTCGTCCCCGCGCTGCCCAAGGACGGCATCGACGCCCACACCGTCGGCCGGGTGCTGGAGCCCTTCACCGGCCACCGGATGGCCAAGTCGGCCCTGGAGACCGCCGTCCTGGACGCGCAGCTCCGGGCATCGGGCGAGTCCTTCGCCCAGTACCTCGGCGCCTCCCGCGACAAGGTCCCCTGCGGGGTCTCGGTCGGCATCATGGACTCGATCCCCGAACTCCTGGACGCCGTCGACGGCTACGTCGCCGAGGGCTACGCCCGGATCAAGCTGAAGATCGAACCCGGCTGGGACGTCGAGCCGGTCCGCGCGGTCCGCGAGCGCTTCGGCGACGACCTCCTCCTGCAGGTCGACGCCAACGCCGCCTACACCCTCGTCGACGCCCGGCAGCTCGCCGAACTCGACGCGTTCGACCTGCTCCTGATCGAGCAGCCGCTCGCCAACGACGACCTCGTGCAGCACGCCCGGCTGGCCGAACTGCTGAGGACCCCGATCTGCCTGGACGAATCCATCGAATCCGCCGCGGACGCCGCGGCCGCCATCTCGCTCGGCTCGTGCTCCGTCATCAACATCAAGCCGGCCCGGGTCGGCGGCTACCTGGAGGCCCGCCGCATCCACGACCTGGCGCGCGCCCACGGCATACCCGTCTGGTGCGGCGGCATGCTGGAGACCGGCATCGGCCGGGCCGCCAACGTCGCCCTCGCCGCCCTCCCCGGCTTCACCCTGCCCGGCGACACCTCCGGCTCCCACCGCTACTTCGCCACCGACATCACCGAGCCGTTCGTCCTCGCCGACGGCCACCTCGCCGTCCCCACCGGCCCCGGCCTCGGTGTCGAACCCCTGCCCGACCTCCTGAAGGAGGTCACCACCTCCACCGAGTGGATCGCCCTGTAACCGAACGCGGGGAGGATGTCCCGCCGATCGGCCGCGCCGACCGGCGGCGGTGGTCCACCGAACCGGTGGACC
>NZ_JBHWUI010000232.1:0-9974 GCF_042737525.1 Kitasatospora sp. NPDC059973
CTCCACCGGTGGTGGAGCGGGCCCCCGTCGTCACGGCAGCACCCGGGCGCGGGCCGCGCCCGGTATCAGCGAGCCGGAGCGGACCGGAGCGCCGGGGCCCGGAATCAGAGCGCCGGGGCCGGGAAGGTCGGGTACTCCACGCCGGAGACGTACTGGACGACCCGGATCACCTGGCAGGAGTAGCCGAACTCGTTGTCGTACCACAGGTAGAGGATCGCGTTGTCCCCGTCCACCATGGTGGGGCCGGCGTCCACGATCGAGGCGTGGCGCGAGCCGATGAAGTCGCTGGACACCGCGTCGGGAGCGGTGACGAAGTCGATCTGGCGCTTCAGCGGCGAGGTCAGCGACACCTCCCGGAGGTAGTCGAGGACCTCCTCGCGGGTGGTCTCGCGACCGAGCCGCAGGCTGAGGATCGCGATCGAGACGTCCGGCACCGGCACCCGGATCGAGCTGCCGGTGATCTTCGCGTCGAGGTCCGGCAGCGCCTTCGCGACGGCGGAGGCGGCACCGGTCTCGGTGATCACCATGTTCAGCGGTGCCGAACGGCCGCGGCGGTCCGAGCTGTGGTAGTTGTCCAGCAGGTTCTGGTCGTTGGTGAACGAGTGGACGGTCTCCACGTGGCCGCGCAGCACGCCGTACTCGTCCGCCATCGCCTTCAGCGGCGGGACGATCGCGTTGGTGGTGCAGGAGGCGCAGGACAGGATCTGCTCGTCCGGCTTGATCATGTCGTGGTTCACGCCGTGCACGATGTTCGGGACGTCGCCCTTGCCCGGCGCGGTCAGGACGACCTTCTCGATCCCGGGGCGCAGGTGCTTCGAGAGCCCCTCGCGGTCCCGCCACCGGCCGGTGTTGTCGATCAGGATCGCGTCCTTGATCCCGTACGCGGCGTAGTCCACCGTGGTCGGGTCGTCGGAGTAGATCACCGTGATCTCGTGACCATTGGCGATGATCTTGTTGTTCGCCTCGTCGACGGTGATCGTGCCGTTGAACTGGCCGTGGATCGAGTCGCGCCGCAGCAGCGAGGCGCGCTTCACCAGGTCGTCGCCCGCACCCTTGCGGACGACGATGGCACGCAGCCGCAGGCCGTTGCCCGACCCGGCCTTCTCGATCAGCAGGCGGGCCAGCAGCCGGCCGATCCGGCCGAACCCGTACAGCACGACATCGCGCGACCCGCGGCGCTCCAGCTTGTTGGCACCCGTGGCGCCGGCCACCGCCTCCGCGGTGAACTCCGCCACCGACAGACCGCGGTCATCGGCCTTGTACGTCGCGGCGAGCATGCCGATGTCGATCTGGGAGGGGCCGAGGTCCAGCGCGGTGAGCGCGTGCAGGAACGGCAGCGTCTCGGTGACCGAGAGCTCCGCCCCGGCTATCTGGCGGGCGAACCGGTGAGTCTTCAGAATGCTGACCACCGACTTGTTCACCAGGGAACGGCTGTGCAGCAGAACGGTGACGTCCCGCTCACGCTGCAGCCTCCCGATGATCGGGATCATCGACTCCGCGATCTCCTCGCGGTTCATCCAGTTAGTGAACACGTCTTCGTTGACAGTCACAGGTCCATCTTTCGAGCTAGGCGAATGCCCACATGCTAGCTTTGAGCCATTTTGGCCTCTCAGCCGGACCCACCCGAACAGCACTTCCCCCGCCCGGGGGCCGTCGGGACAAGCACCGCTCCGCTATCCGACGCCGGGCACCGCCTGGTGGATCCCGGTGATCGTCACGGCCGCGTCGAACCCCAGCACCGGATCGGGTCGCCCGGAAAGCAGACTCTCGTACAGCGGTCGGTAGTGCGCGACCTTCCGAGGAGTCCGCCCGTCATGACCGTGGGTGGCGATCAGCTCGCCGCCACGCGCCGCGAAGCCCGTCATGGCCGTGTGATCGATCCAGATCTCCACGCCTGAACGCCCGAATGTGAGACTGCTCTCCTTGCTGCTGGATCCCGTGAGCCAACTGCTGCGCAACCTGGCCGTGCCCGGCACGTCCCGCGACCGGTACTCGGCCGTGCACCAGGCACTCGCGCCGTCGTCCGTCTGCTGCCCGGAGCTGAGCGCGACGAGGTCGACGAACCGGGTGAGCATGCTCAGCTGGTTCACCCCGGAGTCCGTCCAGCTGGAGGTGTACGAGGCGAATGCCTCGGCCCCTTTCAGCACGTACGGGTCATAGAACGCCGAGGTGATTTCCGTCACCGGCCCCCAGTCGGGACGCCCGTGGACCAGCTCGGCCGCCCAGTCCACCTCCGGCGAGAACGCGAAGTGGTGCGCCGTGAACAGTCGGCTCCGCAGATCGACCGACTCCTCCAGCGTTCTCAGCCGGGCCAGCGAGGCGAGGTCGTGGACGAGGGGCTTCTCGACGAGCACCCGGGCGGTGGACCGGACCAGCGCCTGACGGGCCAGCTCCGCGTGGGTCTCCGTCGGCGTGGCCAGCACGACGAGGTCGGGCTGGTGCGCTTCGAGCGCCTCCGCGAGGCCGGCGTAGTGCGGCGGCCTGCCGCCCTTGAAGACGGGCCGCTCCGCCGGGCCGGGATCGACGGTGAACTCGAGTGAGACCTCGGCTCGTTCGGCTAGGACATCGAGATGGGTGCCGGCGATCGTCCCCAATCCGACCAGGCCCACACGTACGGCGTCAGTCATGAGGCAGCGCTCCCCTTGTCCGGTGCGGATGGCGGCCGGCGTCCACGGCCGTCATCCGGCCACCACCTCGGCCCAGCGACCGAGCGCGGCCACCGGCCCGTCCACCCAGTCGACCGCAGGACCGCTCTCCGCCGCGCTCGCGGGACCGTCGATCCAACTGCTCACGATAGGCACCCAGTAGATGTTGCCCCCCGACGTACGGGTGCGCTCGTCGAGAGCGGCCCGAGTACGGCGGGCGCCGGCATGGTCGCCGACGAGCGTTCCGAGAAGGATCTCGGCCACGTCCGCCAGGGTGTGCCCGCCCCGATACGCGATCCTGTCCGCGAGCTGCCGGGTGTCTCCGACCGCGGTCCTTGCCTCGCCGATGGCACCAGCCATCGCCTGGGCGACCGCCTCGGCAGACCTGATCTTGACCAGTTCCACGGGGTTGGGCACCAGGTCCAGGAGCTCCCGGGCCCGCGTTGCCGCTTCGGAGACGGTGACCGTGTCCGCGGACCAGCACGCCGTCTGAGCGAGGTTGGCCAGCGCCTTCGCCTCGGCGGCGGCCAACCCCTCGGACCGTGCCAAGGCGATGGCATCCCGATAGGCGGCGGCCGCCTCGTCGAAGCGGGCGTTGACCCGCCAGACGTGTCCCAGCAACCGCAGCCGTTCGCCCTCGCCCTCTGGCCCGTGACCCTGCTGCCCGTGCAGAGAGGCGAGCGCGGTCGCGAACCGCCCGTTGAGGTAGTCGTAGTCGCAGAGCCAGTACCGGGCCGTTGCGTCGAACTCGCCACCCAGGAGGTCCTGGTAGATCGCCGAGGCCTCCGTGTACTGGCCGTGGTTGCGCAGAGCGTGTGCGAGGTGGACCCGCACCAGGTGCGCCGTCAGACTGCCGGGCCGTACCGACGCGTCGGCGTCGCTCAACACCGCGATCGCCTCCTCCACCTTGCCGGTGCGTCGCAGCCGGACGCCCTGGATCGCGGCACGGATCGCCCGGTATTCAGGCTGTTCCGCCGGAACGCCGGCGAGCCCGGCTCCGAGTTCCGTCCACTGGCCGGCCTCAACGAGCCGTTGCGTGGCACGGACCATCCAGTCGTCGAAGACCCGGTGCTCGGCCGCGAGCTTGAGCCCGGATTCGAGAGCCTGCGCAGTCGCGACGCGCCCGCCGGAGGCTCCCGCGCGCTCGCCCAGCCAGGCCAGCAGCCGGATGGCGGTCTCGCGGCGGTCCCGATCCGACCAACCGTCCGGCAGCGTCCGGTCCGCCTCGCCGATGGCCTGGCGCAGCGCCGTGTGCAAGGCGTACGGCCGCTCGTAGGCGTCGTCGTGGGTCAGGAACGGGCGCCGCAGGAAGCGTGCCACGCATCCGTCGGGAACCCCGGGCCGGCCCGCCCGAAGCAGCTCGGCACCGACCCGGTCGATGAGTGCCGCCGTACGGACCAGGTCGCGCTCGTCACGGGGGAGGTCCCTGATCGACCGGGTGGCGACGGCGGTGAACGATCCGCCGAAGTCCGTGACCTCCGGCTGCCCTCCGCGCGCCAGCAACGCGGCGAAGTGCGACACCGAGAGGTCCAGGTACAGCGGGAGTCCCTGGCCCCCGGCGATGATCCGCTCCCGGATCGCCGCCGACATGGCGGGGCGGCCGTCCCGGGTGAGCGCCTCGCTGAGGTAGCTGTCCGCGTCGGAGTCCGAGAGGTAGCCGACGAGGTGCTGCCGCGGCTCGATCGTGTCGTTGCTGAAGTGCAGATTGGGCCAGCACTGTGGTCCGGTGAAGTCCAGCTCACTACCTGCGCCGGCGTCGGCCCAGTCGACGCGATTGCGACCGGTGATCACGAACAGCACGTTCGGCATCAGGTAGACACAGCGCTGCACGAGGCGTTCCAGTGCGCGGTCGGTCCGGCCGTTGACCACCTCGAAGGTGTCGAGGAACACGCACACCCTCGGCCGACCGGCCGACCGGCCGCGTCGGGGCCGCTGCTCCAGGTCCCAGGCCAGTAGATAGGGGAAGTAGGACAGGGTCTCGTAGTCGGCGTCCGCTTCCACGAGTTCGGCGAAGAGCTCGCAGTCCGACAGCAGGCGGCCTTCACGCACCCGGTCCCGGATCGTACGGTACGTGGCCAGCGCCGCCCGATGGGCGAGCCCGGCCAGACCGCCCAGGCCCGCCGGGTCCACCTGGCGCACGCTCTCCGCGATCTGGTCGCCCAGACCGATGCTCCGCGCGGCCCGTCGAAGCGTGGGCGAGGCGTCCAGGAACTCCTGCAGGGCCTCCCCGGGGTGGGCACGGGCCCAGTAGGAGGCCAGCGCCAGGTCGAAGGCCGGCCAGCGGTCTCCCAACCGTCCCAGGCCGGCCCGCAGGCGCAGCAGCAGGTTCTCGATGTCGCAGGCGCCGTCCTCGGACACGTCGAGGCGCAGGGTCACGACGTCGTCGCGGCCTTCGGCGGCCGCGTCGGCGAGGAAACGACGCTCCAACTCGTGCGAGAGCGTGGACTTCCCTATCCCGCCCACCCCGTAGAACGTCAGGACATTGCGTCGCCCCTGGGCACGGTCGACGACCGGCGAGACCTCGGACTCGTCCAGCATCCGGTGAAGCCCGTCCACGGACCGCCCGAACGCGGCCACCTCGTCGACCCGGTTGATGAAAACCTGTTGTGCTGTGACGGTCGACTCCAGGCCGTTCATGAACGCGGCCCGCAGGTTCACTCGTGCCATCCGGCCTCCTTGTCCTTCGTCCCGGAAGTATCTCGCCCGCCGTACACCGGAGGAAACACCGGACTGAGATCCTGGCAGGACCCGACGGACCGTCACAAGGGGGTTCTGAGCCCCTTCAGGCATCCGGCCCAAAGGGTCATCACCACCGGACGGCCGGCCCCCGGCCAGGTGGGTCAGGCCGGGTGGGGCTCGGTGGTGAGGGTGGTGGTGAAGACGGGGGTGCCGGACTGGGTGGCTCGGATGTGGGTGCGGGGGTGGCCGTCGGGAGTGGGGGGTGCGGGGGTGGTGGTCAGGAGGCAGGGCTGGTCGAACTCGACGTAGCGCAGGAAGGTGCTGTCGAAGGCGACCGGGACGGCGGGGTGGGGCAGGGTGGCCCGGGTCGCCTGGACGGCGGCCTCCAGGAGGACCATGCCGGGGACGTGGTCGTGCGGGTGGTCGAAGAGGACGCGGTGGCCGGTGTCCGTACGGAGCTGCCAGTGGTCCGGCGCGCCCGCCGGTGAGATGACGACGTCCCGCTCGTGGAGGCGGCCGACCACGGCGGTGGGGGCCGGCGGGGGGAGCGGGAGCGCCCGGGCGAACGCCTGGGCCGCGTCGGCGTAGCGGCCGCGCAGGCGGTCGTAGAGGGCGGGCGGGTGGCTGGTGTAGTGGAGTTCGGCGGTGCCGAGGTGGCGCCCCCCGCGCCGGGCCTCGACCTGGGAGACCAGGTGGGCGGAGCCGAGCCGCCGCCTGGTCACCGAGGTGTGCGTGATCAGCAGGTCGACCTCGGGCGGGCCGGAAGTGGTGAGCAGCTCGCCTGAGTTGACGGACGTTCGGATACGCTCCATGCCGAAGCGGTGCCCGAGGGGGACGCCGTGGACGGCGTGGCTCAGCACGGTGAGCGCCTGGCGGGCGCTCTCGGTGAACAGCAGGGGGCTGTAGCGGCCGCCCTCCGTGTAGAAGGGGTGGTCGTGCGGCCAGTGGACGGTGACCCACTGGGTGGCGCCGGAGACGTCGCCCCAGTCGGTGACGAGCGCTTCGCCCGCCACGGACTTGCCGACCAGGGCCGGTATCTCCGGCGGGACCGTCGGCCGGGTGCGGGTGGCCGCCGTGTGCTGAACGATCGTTGGACGCGACTCCATGATGAGCCGTCTCCCCCCGGAGTCAGTGTGGCGGGGGACGGGAGCGGTGCAATCGTCCCCCCAGCCTATAAAATGAAGAATACTCTTCTTTATCAAGCAACATGAGGTGCAGTCGTATGGTGGGACGCCCAGTGAAACAGGAGCGGGCCGAGCGGACGCGGGCCGCCCTGATCCAGGCCGCCGCGAAGCTCTTCGGGGAGCAGGGCTTCTCCGGAACCAGCGTCGTGAAGATCGCCGACGAGGCCGGCCTGACCCTGGGCGCGGTGTACTTCCACTTCCGCAACAAGAGCGAGCTGGCCCGGGAGATCGTCTTCCGCCAGCCCGAGTGGGTGGTGACCCCCCGCCCCTCGGAGGGGCTGCAGCGCGTCGTCGACGTGTCCCTCACCTGGGCCTGCCAGCTGCTCGACAACCCCATCCTCCAGGCCGGGGCCCGACTGGTCTGGGAGCAGGAGCAGTTCAACTCCCCGGACGAGAACTCCCACCGCCAGTGGGCCGAGATCATCATGGACGACCTCCTGGTCGCCCAGCGCCGGCGGGAACTGCGGGCCGGCACCGACGTCCAGGCGCTCTCCCGCCTGGTGGTCTACGCGTGTACGGGGGCCCAGATGCACTCGTTCATCGAGACCCGGCGCGCCGATCTCCCGGAGCGCGTCGTGGAGTTCTGGCAGCTGCTGCTGCCGGCCGTCGCAACTCCCGCCACCGCCAGGCGGATCGAGCTCTCGGAGTGCCGCGGCCGGCCCGAGTAGCGCCGACGGCCGGGACCGCCCCGTGCCGGTCCGCTCCCCGGACGGTCGACCGTCCCGACTGGTGCCGCCCCCGGCGGGCCCGGGACAATGATCGACATCCGAGTTCGACGACACCGAGACCGGCTCGCGGGCCGGTCGGCGCCGCGGGCAGGGGGGCGAAGCACATGGAGCACCGTCAGGGTCTGTTGCAGGGCAGGACCGTCATGATCACCGGGGCGTCCAGCGGGATAGGCGCGGCCGCCGCCCGGCTGTTCGCCGCCGAGGGCGCGGCCGTGGTGCTGACGGCCCGGCGCAAGGAGCTGCTCGACCGGCTCGCCGAGGAGATCCGCTCCGCGGGCGGCCGGGCCGAGGTGGCCCCGGGGGACGTCACGGCGACGGCCGACGTCGAACGGGTCGTCGCCACCGCCGTGGCGGCCTTCGGCGGCCTGGACGGCGCCTTCAACAACGCCGGCTGGGGGGCGATCGGCTCACAGCTGCACGAGACGGACGACGCGGTCTACGACCGGATCATGGACGTCAACGTACGCGGCGTGTGGAACTGCCTCAAGCACCAGGTACCGGTGATGCTCGGCCAGGAGTCGGGCGGGTCGATCGTCAACACCGCCAGCATCGCGAGCCTGTTCGCCACCGGAGCGGTCTCCCCCTACGTCGCGGCCAAGCACGCCGTGCTCGGCCTGAGCCGGGCCGCGGCGGCCGAGTACGGGGCGCGCGGGATCCGGGTCAACGCGCTGGTCGTCGGGACCACCCGCACCGAGCTGATCGAGGACGCGATGCGCCAGGTCCCGCAGTTGGAGCAGGTCGCGGTGGGCAGATCCATCCAGCCCCGGCTCGCCGAACCCGTCGAGGTGGCGCGCGCGGCGGCCTGGCTGCTGAGCGACCAGGCCTCGTTCGTCACCGGTGGTGCCGTCCCCGTCGACGGCGGCTGCAGCGCCGTCTGACGGGGCCGGCGGAGCCGGGGGTCGGGCCCGGCGGGGTGACTCTCGCCGGTGGGCTCAAGTCAGGCACCGATCACCGCAACTGAGGAGGTCCCAGATGCGGCTGATGTGCTCCACGGACTGCCCGTCCAGGGGTTCCTTCCGGCAGGCCCGCTGCCGGATGCAGGACTCCGCGCCGGTGACCAGGTACCCGGCCAGGGTGGCGAGGGTGCTCCGGTCCCCGTACGGGCCCAACTCGGCCTCGTGCGTCGCCTGCAGGCGCTCGTGGATCACCGGCGCCCAGGTCGTCGACCAGTCCGGCTCCCCGGGTTGCTCCCGGGCGAGCCGGGCCGCGGCGCGCACCACGGCCTCCCGCTCCAGCAGATCGGCCAGCGCCAGGGTCAGCGAGATGACCGACTGGACCGGGGGTTCGCTCCGCGCCGTCACCTGGCCCACGACGGCCTGGGTCACGGCGTGGCCCTGCGTCCTGACCACCGCGGCCATCTCCTCCTTGCTCTGGAAGTGGAACGTCAGGGCTCCGGTGGTGATTCCGGCCGACCTGGCGATCCGCGCCAGGGACGCCCCCGCGTATCCGTCGCGGTCGAACTCGCCAGCGGCCGCGCTGACCAGGTTCTGTCGCGTCCGGGCCGCCCTCTCTTGCATCATCATGCTCCTGTCAGATGTGGCGTTCATACACCCGCACCATAGGCGTAAAAAAAGAATGCCACTATTTTTGTAGCGGGGCCGCCTCCCCGTGGTGCATCCTGTGTAGAACTGGTGTACAGGGGGGACTTTATGACTCTGGCGACAACCTCTCGAACCGAACTACCAGGTCAGCCCCGGGCCGTGGTGTCGATCCCGTACCGACGGACCGAGAAGGCCTCCGAGCCGCAGGCGATCCGGGTGCTCGTGGTCGCCGGCGACCACGACGCCGCCGAAGGAAGGGCTCATGACCTCCGACGACAGGGGTACTGCACGAGACTTGCCGGAACCGGCGCGGAAGTGCTGAGAACACATGAGCACTCGGACATGATCCTGCTCGACCTCGATCTTCCCGACATCGACGGCCTGGAAGTCTGCCGTTCGATACGAGCGAGTGGAGACAAGCCCATTATCACTCTCACCGGCCGCGACACCGAACTGGACCGGGTGCTCGCCCTGCAGGCCGGCGCGGACGACTGCGTCGTCCGCTCGTGCGGCCCCAGGGAGATGACGGCCCGTATCGAAGCCGTCCTCCGCCGGGCCCGCCCCAGACCGGCCCCGGTCCGGATATTATCCATCGGCCCGCTCCACGTCGACGAAAGGACCCGTGAAGTCCGCCTGCACGGCGAGCGGGTGAGCCTCACCGCCAAGGAGTTCGAGCTGCTGCACATCCTGGCCTCGAACCAGGGCCACGTCATGTCACGCAAGGATCTGATGGCCCGGGTCTGGGACACCGACTGGGTGGACTCCAGCCGGACCATCGACACGCATGTGCGCAACCTTCGCGCGAAGCTCGGCGCCAGCACCTGGGTCATCACCGTCCGCGGGATCGGCTACCGCATCGGCCACGGCTGACGGCCGGCCACGGGCCCGCCCCGGAAGGACCGCACCGACAGGACGGCACCCGCCCGGAGCGCCCCGCGCGAACGGCGTCCCGGCGCGCACGACACCCTCATCGAACGACCCCGCGCAGCGCGGGAACGAACCGACCTCGCACGGACAGCAGCCCACGGGCCCACCCCCGAGGCACGCCGCCGGCCGGCCGACTGATCGTCATCTACCGTTTCCCCGGCGGTTGACAGGCCGACGACCGGCGCGCGGAACCCCGGCGAAGAGCGAACCCGGGCGCACCGACCGAGCGGTTCGGCAGATGGCAGTGGCTCCCGCCCGAGGGCGGGAGCC
>NZ_JBHWUI010000233.1:0-9840 GCF_042737525.1 Kitasatospora sp. NPDC059973
GCCGCGCCCGGCGCCGGCGGAGCGGTCGGGGCGGCGGGGACGGCGTCCGGGGCGGGCGCCGCGTCCGGCTCCGCGGGCCGGACCGCCGGGAACTTCTGGAGCGAGGCGACGTCCGGCCGGTCCTCGGACCGCTCGGCCGTGCCGTCGGTGGCCGGTGCGGGGCCGTGCCCGGCGGCGTGCCGGGGGTGGCCGGACCGGCCGCCGGCGTGGGTGCCGGTGTGGCGCGGGTCGGCGGCGTGGTGGACCCGGCCGTGACCGGTCCGGTCGTCGTTGCCCTGGCCGTTCTCGCTGCGGTGCTGCTCGATGCGGGTCATCGTCTCCTCCTCGGACTGACGTCGTACGGATGCGTCCGGACCGGCCCGGATACGTACGGCGGCCGTACGGGCCGGTGTCGTACGGGCCGGTTGTGTACAGGTCGGCGCTGTACAAGTGCTGTGCGGATACGGATGCGGGTGCGCTGTGCGGGTGGGGTACGGACGGGGGCGGTCAGTGGCGGGCGAGCGCGCCGGTGCGCTCCTCGTGGAGCAGTTCCACGATCAGGTCGCGGACGGCGATCACGGAGCAGCGCAGTTCCTCGCTGTCCGCGCCCGGGTTGTCCAGGGCCCGGCGGGCGTCGCGGTAGGCGGGCAGCCGCGCCGCGTGGTCGACGGAGAGGACCTCCGGACGGCCCTCGCCCGGGTAGCCCATGTCGGTCAGCAGGGAGTCCAGCAGTCGCGCCGTACGGACGGCGGACTGGCGCGGGTCCTCGACGAACAGGGCTTGCAGGCCGCGCAGTTCGGCCAGGTACCGGTCGCGGTCGGCGGCCTCGACCGGGACGGTCTTCACCCGGCGGCGCAGCGCCAGCCGGTCGGTGAGGTCGTGCTCGGCCGCCCGGACGTCGCCCTCGTGGACCAGGACGGTGCGGTCGTACTCCGGCCCGAACCGTGCGCGCAGTCGGTGCGAGCGCAGCCGGGGGGCCAGGACGGCGAAGAGCGCGGCCGCCGCGATGACCGCGACAATGACGATCTGAAGAGGATCCATCTCCGCTCCTTTCGGCGGCGGGCCGCCGGTGCGGCCGCCGGGCCCTCGCTTTGCCCGTCCGGCGCCCGGCAAACCCCCCTGAACGACGCGCGGCTGTCCCGCCGTCGCCCGAGCGACCGTCAGATGCCCGTCCAAGCGCGGTGCCGGTACGGTTCCCGGGTACCCGACCGACCGCGCCCCGGCGGCAGCCAGAAAGGCCACGGACCCATGCGCTTCCTCGTGGAGGAGACCTCTGACGGCGTCTCGGAACGCCGCTTCACCGTCGGCGACGTCCCCGGTGTGCTCTGGACGCCCACCGGTGCCGTCGGTGGCCGCCCGCTGGTGCTGCTGGGCCACGGCGGTGGCGGCCACAGCCGGACGCCGGTCCTGGCGGCCACGCGGGTGTGCCCGCGGCGGAGCTGGAGAGCGCGGCGCGGTTCCTGGAACGGCACCTGCGCGCACCCGTGGCGCCGGGGCTCCCGGCCGGCTCCGTATTCTGAAGCGCCGCCGGGCAGGCCGGAGCCGTACGAGAGGGATGACGATGGAACAGCAGCAGTCCGAGCGGGGGCTCGTCGTGGTGAGCGAGAGCGGCGTCGGCCGTTACGGCCAGCAGGTCCGGGCCGGCCGCCACGAGCTGGCGGCCGACGAGCCGGGGCCGGTGGGCGCCGACAGCGGGCCGAACCCCTACGACCTGCTGCTGGCCGCGCTCGGCAGCTGCACCTCGATGACGGTGCGGATGTACGCGGAGCGCAAGGGCTGGCCGCTGGAGAAGGTCACCGTCGCGCTGCGGCACGAGCGGGTGCACGCCGAGGACTGCGCGGAGTGCGAGAGCGGGCACGGGCTGGTCGACCGGATCACCCGGGAGATCCGGCTGGACGGCGCCCTCGACGCCGAGCAGCGCCGGCGGCTGCTGGACATCGCGGAGAAGTGCCCGGTGCACCGGACGCTGACCGCCGGCGTCGTGGTCAGCACCACGGAGGTGCCGCCGGAGGCCGCCGCCCGGGGCTGAGGGCCGTCACGACTGCCGCTGGCCGGCCAGGTCGACCTCGCCCCGGACCAGGGCGCCGGCCTGGTCCGGCGTCAGCGGGCGGGCGAAGAGGTAGCCCTGGCCGAGCGGGCAGCCCATGGCGGCGAGCAGGTCGCGCTGCTCGGTGTTCTCGATGCCCTCGGCGATGACCTGGACGCCCAGCGTGTCGGCGATCCGGGTGATGCCCTCGACCAGCGCGTACTGCTGCTGCGACATCCCGAGCCCGTCGATGAAGGACTTGTCGATCTTCAGGATCGAGATCGGGAACTCCCGCAGGTAGGAGAGCGAGGAGTAGCCGGTGCCGAAGTCGTCGATCGCGATGCCGACGCCCAGCTCCTCGCTCAGCGTGCGCATGTCGGTGTGCACGCGCTCGTCGCGCCGCATCAGCACCGACTCGGTCAGCTCCAGCACCAGCGCCTCGGGGGCGATCCCGGAGGCCCGTACCGCGGCGCGCACGATGTCGACGAAGCCGGCGTCCCGGAACTGCCGGGCGGACACGTTCACGTTGACCCGCAGGGGTGGCCGGCCGGTGGCGCGGCGGCGGTCGGCGGTCAGCCGCTGCCAGCCGGCGGCCTCGTGCGCGGCGCGCTCCAGGACCCAGGCGCCGAGCGGCACGATCTGGCCGCTCTCCTCGGCGAGCGCGATGAACTCGTCGGGCAGGACCATCCCGCGCCGGTCGTGCGGCCAGCGGACCAGTGCCTCGAAGGCGACCAGCTCGCCCGTCGCCAGGTCGACGATCGGCTGGTAGTAGAGCTTGAACGCGGACTCGGCGATCGCGACGTCCAGGTTCTCGTTCAGCTCGTGCCGCTCCACCAGCCCGGCCTGCAGGGCGGGCTGGTAGTGGCACCACTGGCGCTTGCCGGCCGCCTTCGCCGAGTACAGCGCCAGGTCGGCGTGGGTGAGCAGCTCCGCCGAGTCCACGCTGTCCTCGGTGGTCGCCACCCCGATGCTCGCCGTCACCCGGACGGCGCCCGCGCTCAGCTTGAACGGTTCGACGAAGGCGGCCAGCACGCTGTCCGCGATCGCGCCGACGTCCGCGGGGCGCACCGCGTCCTCCACCAGCACCGCGAACTCGTCGCCGCCGAGCCGGGCCGCCGTGTCGGAGGTGCGCAGCGCGGTGGAGACCCGCAGCGACACGGCGACCAGCAGCTCGTCGCCGACCGCGTGGCCCTGGGTGTCGTTGACCACCTTGAAGTCGTCCAGGTCGATGAAGAGCACGCCGGTGACCGCCCCGCTGCGCTCGCCCCGGGAGAGCGCGTGGCCGACCCGGTCCTGGAAGAGCACCCGGTTGGCCAGGCCGGTCAGGGAGTCGTGGAAGGCCCGGTGGGTGAGCTCGCGCTCCATCTGCCGCTGCTCGGTGACGTCGCGCAGGGTGAGCACCAGGCCGCCGACGGTCGGATCCCCGCGCAGGTCGTTGCAGCGCACCTCGGCCTCGATCGGGGTGCGGTCCTGGCGCAGCAGGCGCCAGTGCTCGCGCTGCTGCTCGCGGCTGTCGCCGGTGCGGACCCCGCCGTCCGGGCCGCGCATCCGGGCCAGCGCGCTGCCGACGGCACGGCTGTCCTCGGGCGGGACGAGGTCCGTGATCAGGACGCCGTCCAGGTCGGCGTAGCCGAGGACGCGTTCGGCGGAGGACGAGGCGTAGCGGACGCCGTCGTCGGCGTTGAGGATCAGGATGACGTCGCTGGCGCTCTGCACCAGGGTGCGGAAGTAGGCCTCGCTGTTGCGGCGGTTGATCTCCTGGCTCAGCATGACGCGCTCGACGGCCAGCGCGGCCTGGGCGGCCAGGATCTCCAGCGAGCTCCAGAGGCTGGTCAGCTCCTGCTCGGTGCCGGTCACGATGAGGGCGCCGATCAGCGGGTCGCCGGAGGGGCGCTCGGCCAGGGTGAGCGGGCAGAGCAGTGCGCAGGGCATGCCGTCGAAGCGGACGGCGAGATCGGTGCCGATGTCCTCGACGGGGAGTAAACGGGTATTCCGGACGGCTGCCAGGGCGAGCACCTCGTCCGAGTCGGAGCCGTCGTGCAGGTGGTGCTGGGCGGGGCCGCGCTCGGCGTGCCGGATGTGCAGGACACCGGCCTCGCTGACCGCGAGCAGGGCGACGTGCCCGCGCTCGGTGGGCATCAGGGTGGAGGCGGCCCCCTGGACGGCGTCGGCCACCTCCTCGACGGTGACCGCGGCGGTGAGCGAGGCGCCGGCCTCGCGCAGCACGCGCTCCCGGGCGATGGCCTCGCGCCGGGCGCTCACCACGAGCGCGAGGCGCGCCAGCACCAGCAGGAAGAGCAGCGCGGAGAAGGCGCCGATCACCCCGGCGTTGTGGGTGTTGCCGTTGATCGACTCGACGATCAGGATGGTCGGCGCGACCAGCGAGGCGGCGGCGAGCAGGGCGAGCCGGCCCCGCCCGAGATCGACCTGCTGGGTGGGGACCGGTTTGGTGAGCTCGACCATCGAGGGATGCAGGGCGGCCGCGCCCCAGGCGGTGTAGAAGGCCGCCCAGCCGAGGTCGACCGGACTCCCGATGCGCCAGTTGCCGTGCAGCACGATGAGCCCGTACAGGATGTCGGAGATCAGCAGGCCGACCGTGCCGACGGTGAGCAGTTGGAGCGCGCGGCTGCCGCCGCCGCGTGGCACCAGCAGGCGCAGCAGCAGCGCGAGGACCACCACGTCGCCCAGCGGGTAGGCGATCGAGACGGCCTTCTGGAACCAGCTGAGGTCCGGGTTCCGCGCGTACGGGAGGATCAGGTAGATCCAGGCGAGCAGGGCCAGGCCCATGGTCAGGATGAGGGCGTCCAGCAGGCTGGCGCGGTCCTGGTGGGCCGTGCGCCAGCGGATGAAGCCGAGCACGCCGGCCGCGTAGAGCAGGTACTCGGCGAGGTAGAAGCCGTCGGCGACGGAGGGGAAGGGGCTGCCCAGGTGCAGGAACTGCATCTGGATGACCTGGACGACCTCGCCGGCGGTGAAACTGAGGTTGGCGAGGGCGAGCAGGTACCAGAACAGCCGGTGCGCCGGGCGGTTGAGGTGGACACCCACCACGATGGCCGCTACGCCGCCGAGGCCGATGCCGGTCCACCAGATGATCCGCTGGGTCGGGTTGCTGTAGTAGATGCAGGTGAACAGCACCATCCACGACAGGTAACAGACCATCAGGCGTTGTCGCCGACGTGTCAAGGACGCTACCTCCTCCGCGACATCACTGCGCCGGTCCGGCGGTGACTTCGGGCGAGGACGGGACCTGCCGGGGCAGGTCCGGGGGTTGTGCTCGGGGTTGTGCTCGGGTTCCCCGAAAGGTGTACTCGGGTACGACCGTAGGCCCTGTCGGGGGAGTCCGCTCGGGGGTGCCCGCGATTTCCGGGCAGCGGCCCCGCCCGTCCGGGGGCTTTCGGCCGGACGTTCGGAACGGTCCTTCGGTGCGTATAGTCGGAAATGTCGCACCTCCCAGCATTCTGCCGCCACACCACGAGGTCAAGCCGGTGGACGATGCAGTCGACAGCGCACAGGGCGCGCGCCCGGATGTGAATTCCGGGCGCCACGCCGTGGTGCGGAACGAAGACGGTCAGTACGCGATCTGGCCCGGTGACTTCACCGTGCCGGGGGGCTGGCGCACGGTGTTCGGGCCGGCCGGTCTCGCGGACTGCCGGGCCCATGTCGAGCGCGAATGGCGCTGGGCCGGGCTCGGGCTCCCCGGGCCCGGCGGCGCCGGCCGGGGCCCGGCCCGGGCCGGGTTCTCGGACACCGTGCACGGACTGTTCCGGGCCCGGGCCGCCCACGACCCGGACGCGGTCGCCCTGCTCGCCGAGGACGGCGAGCTGAGCTACCGCGAGCTCGACCTGCGCAGTGACCGGCTGGCCGCCGTCCTGCGGGCCCGGGGCGTCGGGCCGGAGCGGGTGGTGCCGGTCTGCCTGGAGCGCGGGGCGGCCCTGATCACGGCCTGGCTCGGCGTGCTCAAGGCCGGTGGGGCCTTCCTGCCGCTGGACCCGGCGCACCCGCAGCGGCGGCTCGCGCAGCTCGTGGTGGACTGCCGGGCGGTGGTGGTCGTAGGGGAGCACGGGCGGCACTTCGCCGGGGTCCCGGTGGTCGGCGCCGACGCGGCCGGGCCGGACGGCGACCCGGGCCCGGGCACCGCGGGGACGCCCCCGGGCAGTGCCGCGGAACGGGCCGAGGACCCGGTCGAGGACGGCGTTCCGGTGCCGGACCCGGCCGTGCCGGACGACCTGGCCTACCTGATCTACACCTCCGGCACCACCGGCACCCCCAAGGGCGTACCCGTCACCCACCGCTCACTGGTCTTCACGCTCGACCGGGTGATCAGCGCCTACGAGCTCACTCCGCGTGACCGGGTGCTGCAACTCGCCGCGCTGGGCTTCGACACCTCGCTGGAGCAGGTCTTCGCCGCGCTGCTCAGCGGCGCGACCCTCGTCCTCGGCGGCGCCCGGACCTGGGCGCCCACCGAGCTGGTGCACCGGATGCGCGAGCTCGGGCTGACCGTCGCCGACCTCACCCCCGCCTACTGGCACCACGTGCTCGCGCTGCTCCCCGAGGGCGGCCCGGCCCCCGAGGGCCTGCGGCTCGTCGTGGTCGGCGGGGACACCGTGCACACCGACGACAGCCGCGACTGCCTGGTCCGGCTGCCCGGCGTCCGGCTGGTCAACGCCTACGGGGTGACCGAGGCGGCCGTCACCTCCACGCTCTGCGAGGTCACCCCGGCGGTGCTGGGGCCGGCCGGCGGGACCGGGCTCGGCGCCGCACCCGTCCCGATCGGCAGGCCGCTGCCCGGGGTGCGGCTGCACCTGCTGGACGCCCGGCTCAGCCCGGTGCGGCCCGGCGAGAAGGGCGAGATCTACCTGGGCGGCCCCGGCCTGGCCCGCGGCTACTGGCGGGCCCCCGGGCTCACGGCGGAGGCCTTCCTGCCCGACCCCTACGCGCCCGTCCCCGGCGAGCGGATGTACCGCACCGGCGACGCCGGCCGCTGGCGGTCCGACGGACAGCTGGAGATCCTCGGCCGCTTCGACGACCAGGTGAAGGTCCGCGGCTACCGGGTGGACCCGGCCGAGGTGGAGTCGGTGCTCGCCGCCCACCCGGACGTGCGGCAGGCCCGGGTCGCCGCCGACGGCGCCGCGGACGGCACGCACGTGCTGACCGCCTACTACACGCTCGCCGACCGGGACGGCTCCGGCGCCCGGGCCCGGCGGTCCCAGATCCGCGACTACCTCGCCGAGCGGCTGCCGGACTTCATGGTCCCGGCCGACTTCGTCCTCCTCGACAGCATGCCGCTCACCGCCGCCGGCAAGATCGACCGGCGCCGGCTGCCGCGCACCGCGCCACAGCTCCAGCGGCGCGCGGGGCGCGACGGCGAGGGCGCCGTGGAGGCCCGCGGCGCCGACACCCGGGCCGACGCGCCCGACGGTGCCCGCCGCGACGCGGGGCCGCTCGTCGACGGCTCCGGGAGCGCGATCGAACCCGCGGTCGCGCACCTCTGGTCCGAGCTGCTCGGCGTCGAGGAGGTCGGACCCGCCGACGACTTCTTCGCCCTCGGCGGCAACTCGCTGCTCGCCATGGAGATGCTGGCCCGGGCCCGGATCATGTTCGGCATCGACGTCACCAGGATCCGCTTCCTCACCCGCTCGCTGCTGCGCGACGCCACCCTGCGGGCCTTCGCGACCGCCACCCAGTCCGCCCGCGCCGGCGGCAACGGCTTCGGCGAGGTGGCCGTCGACTGGACGGCCGAGGCCGAACTCGGCACCCCCGTACGCCAGTCCTGGCGCCCCGCGCCCTCGCGCGCCGAACCGGCCGAGATCCTGCTCACCGGCGCCACCGGCTTCTGCGGCGCCCACCTGCTCGCCGCCCTGCTGGACACCACCGGGGCACGTGTCCACTGCCTGGTCCGCGCCCCCGACGAGGAGCACGCGCTGGAGCGCATCCGGGCCGCCCAGCAGCGGTACCTGCGCAAGGACGTGCTGGACGGCCGGGTGGTCCCGCTGGTCGGGGACCTCGCCGAACCGCTGCTCGGGCTCTCCCAGCACCGTTTCGAGGCGCTCGCCGACAGCCTGGACGCGATCCACCACCTCGGCGGGCAGGTCAACTTCATCTACCCGTACCACCAGCTGCGCGGCCCCAACGTCGGCGGCACCCGGGAGGTCGTCCGGCTGGCCGGGCACTCGCGGGGCATCCCGGTGCACTACCTCTCCACGCTCGCCGTGCTCGCCGGCTTCGGCCCGGCGGGCGTCGGCGAGGTGACCGAACGGACGCCGCTGGCCCACCCGGACCGGCTCGCGGTCGGCTACGTGGAGAGCAAGTGGGTCGCCGAGCAGCTGCTGCACAACGCGGCGGCGGCCGGGCTGCCGGTCACCGTGCTGCGGACCAACGACGTCACCGGCGACCTCGCCACCGGGGTGATGAACACCGGGACGGAGATCTGCGCGCTGATCAAGTACATGGCCGACAGCGGGAGTTGCCCGGACGTCCGGCTGCTGCTCGACTTCGTCCCGGCCGACCGGTTCAGCCGCGCCGTCGCGCACATCGCCCGGCACGCCCCCGCGATCGGCGAGGTCTACCACATCACCTCGCCGCGCCCCGCCGTGCTCTCCGACCTCGCCGAACGGCTGCGGGCGCGCGGCCACCCGGTGGAGCAAGTCCCCTACAAGGCCTGGGTCGAGGACCTCGTCCGGTTCGCCGCCGGGCACCCCACCCACCCGATGACCCCGTTCGTGCCGCTCTTCGTGGACCGCAGCCCGGGCACCGAACTGTCCATCAGCGAGATGTACTTTCGGCCGACGTTCCCGCTCTTCGACCGGGCCAACACCGACCAGGCGCTGATGGGCAGCGGGATCGAGCTCCCGGCGGTGGACGACGCCTTACTCGACCGCTACCTGGAGCAGTTGACCGCGGAGGGCTTCCTGACACCCCCGGCGGGGGTGGTCCGGCGGTGAGCGGGGGCGGCGGCGACGCGGTGTTCGGGGACGGGGTGTTCGGGGACGGGTCGTTCGGCGACGGGGTGTTCGGGGGCCTGGACGTGCGGGGCGCGCCGGGGGACGGGCCGGTGGCGTTCGGGGGGCGGCTCGGGCCGGACGTGCTGCTGGCGGCCTACCGGCACGGGCTCTTCCCGATGCCCGCCGCCGACGACTACGCGAGTGCCTTCAACGAGGTCCGGTTCGAGGAGGCGGTGGCGGCGGGGGAGGTGGCGCTGCTGCCCGGCGCCGAGGACGACCCCTACGCGCTCGCCTGGTGGTCGCCCGACCCCCGCCCGGTGCTCGCCCCGGACGCGGTGCACGTCGGGAGCCGGCTCGCCCGGCGGTTGCGGAACGGCCGGCGGTGGTGGACCAGCGCCGACCGGGCCTTCCCGCGCGTGCTCGAAGCCTGCGCGCGGGCACGCCAACCCTCCTGGCTCGTACCGGAGCTGTGCGCCGCGCTGGTCGAACTCCAGCGGCGCGGCGCCGCCCACAGCGCCGAGGTCTGGGAGGGCGAGGAGCTGATCGGCGGGGTCTTCGGAGTCGCCGCCGGCCCGGTGCTCAGCCTGGACTCGATGTTCCACCGCCGCTCCGACGCCGGCCGGGTCGCCGTGGCCGACCTCGCCGCGCGGTTCGCCGACGCGGGCGGGCGCCTGCTGGACGCCCAGTGGGACTCGCCCCACGTCCGCGCCCTCGGCGCCACCGCCGTCCCGCGCGAGCGCTACCTCGCCGAACTCGCCGCACCGGCCGAGGTCGGTCCGCTGGCCACCGCGATGCTCCCGGCCGCCCGGCTGGGCCGGTGACCGCGGTCGCCGGCCCCGCGGCGGAGGCGGCGGAGGCGGCGCGGCGGCCGACGGCGCGGCCCCGCCCGGGAGG
>NZ_JBHWUI010000234.1:0-9683 GCF_042737525.1 Kitasatospora sp. NPDC059973
ACATTCCGAACCCGGAAGCTAAGCCTCACAGCGCCGATGGTACTGCAGGGGGGACCCTGTGGGAGAGTAGGACGCCGCCGAACAATCATTCCAAAAAGACCCCCTCCCGTTCGGGAGGGGGTCTTTTTGCGTTAACGTCTCCCCAGCACAACCCGCTCGGTGGAGAGGCGCGAACCGTTGCAGAACCTGACTCTTACCTGGCAGTCCGCCGGGGGTGCCGCGGTCGCTCTCTACGGAGGCGCGTACGCGGCCGCCCGGGTGCGGCGCGCACCGCTGTCGGCGCTGCTGCGGGAGGCCGGCACCTTGCTGGCGCTGTTCGCGCTCTGGCAGCTGGTGGGGCATCTCTCGCTGATGAGCGCCGAGCACGCGCTGGACCGGGCGAGCTGGATCCACCGGACGGAGCTGGCGATCGGCCTGCCGGACGAGGCCTCCTGGCAGGCGGCCGTGACCTCGTGTCCGGCCGTGGTGAAGGCGGCGAACTACTACTACGCGTCGATGCACTTCACCGTGATGATCGCGGTGCTGCTCTGGGTCTTCGTGCGGCACCGGGCGCGCTACCCGTGGGTGCGGAACACGGTCGTGATCACGACGGCGATCTGCCTGGCGGTGCAGTTCATCCCGGTGGCGCCGCCCCGGATGCTGCCGCAGGAGGGGTTCGTCGACGTCGCGGCGGAGTACGGGCAGTCGGTGTACGGCGGCGCGGTCGGCGGGATGGTCAAGGTCGCCCAGCTGTCGGCGATGCCGTCGGTGCACGTGGCCTGGTGCGTGCTGGCGGCGGTCGCGGTGATCAGGGTGTCGTCGAGCCCGCTGCGCTGGCTGGTGGTCCTGCACCCGGTGCTGACCGTCGCGGTGGTGGTGGTCACGGCCAACCACTTCTGGGCGGACGGCCTGGTGGCCGTGGTGATCCTGCTCTTCGCGTACGCGGTCCAGGCGGCCTGCGGCCGTCGGCGCGCCCGCCGGGCGTCGTCCGGTCCGGACGCCGCGGTGGCCGGAGCCCAGACCGGGGAGCACGTCACCACCGGGAGCTGACGCGGGTGCGAGCACCACGGGCCGGTGGGCCGGACCTCCCTTCCGTGGAGGTCCGGCCCACCGGCGTTCGCGCGTCGGGTGCTACTTGACCGGCAGTGCCACCCGGCCCCACGCGCTGTTGGTCATGGCTGCGGTGGCCCAGTACCAGGCGACCAGCCCGGAGGCCGCGGCGACCCAGCCGGCGAACTTGGCGAGCCCGCCGGAGGTGGCGAAGGTCGCGATGGCGGAGAGCGCCAGGGAGACGGTCAGCAGGCCGTACACCGCGCGGCTGAACCAGCCTGCCTTCCAGCTCGCGGCAGCGAGGGTGAGCGCGAGCAGGGCCCAGAGCAGCAGGAACAGGCCTGCCGCGTTCTTGCCGGCCCCGCCGGCGGCCGACCAGGTGGCCCAGAAGGCGCCCAGGCTGGTGAAGGCCGTGCCGGTGAAGCCCTCGCCGGCCCGGAGCTGCCAGAGGCCGGCGATGAACAGGGTGAGGCCGCCGAGGAGGTGGGCGAGACGGGCGGAGTCCCCGACCCCGGTGCCACTGAAGATGCCAGTGGAGAGGAGGCCGTAGGCGAGGAGGGTCAGGCCGAGGGCGAGGTAACCGAGGTTCCCCGCGTCGGCTCCGGTGGAGCGGGCGTTCAGTGCCCCGGTAGCTTCGTTGCTCACCGGAGGCTCCTTTCACTCTGGGCGCGCGCAGGGCGCTGTGAACCGCAGGAGGATGTTCGATGAGGTGGATGCGCGCGACCGCGCCGAGGGCGCACCACAGGAGGGTGCGACGGCTGCGGTCAGAATGATGGGCCAGCGGGAAGAACTGCTGGTCGTGTCCCCGCCGGGGGATTCCCCGGTGAGATCGGTGTACCCGGCCGGACCAGCTTGTACCCTTGTGAATCACACAATTTGTGGCGTCGTCAGCTGTGGAACGCTCATGGTTGGACCCCGGGTGAGCAGACTCGGTCAGCCCGGGCGCTGGGTGGGGACGCGCAGGGTGAGGATCGCCATGTCGTCGGACGGCGGCTCCGGCGCGAAGCGTTCGACCGCCCGCTGTACGCGCAGGGCGACGGCACCGGCCGTCAGCCCGGTACAGCCGGTGAGCACCTCGGCCAGGCCGTCGTCGCCCAGCATCCGCGACCCCTCGCGGCGTTCGGTCACGCCGTCGGTGACGCAGAGCAGGACCTCGCCGGGGGAGAGCACCAAGTGCTCTGCGGTCAGGTCGAGTTCCTCCATCACGCCGAGCAGCGGCTGCGGGGTGGCGGCCCGGTCGACCTGGCCGTCGGTGCGCAGCCGCAGCGGCAGCGGGTGGCCGGCGCAGACCATCGACAGCTCGGTGCTGCCGTCCGGTCGGGGCGTGAGCTCGCCGTAGAGCAGGGTGAGGAAGCGGCTGCGCGAACCCTCGTCCAGGATGGCCGCGTTAAGCCTGCTGAGGACCTGCGGGGCGTCCAGTCCCTCGCGGGCGAGCAGCCGCAGCGAGTGCCGGGCCAGGCCGGTGACGGAGGCGGCCTCGGGACCGGTGCCGCAGACGTCGCCGATGGCGAAGCCGTAGGTGCCCTCGCGGATGGTGAAGAGGTCGTAGAAGTCGCCGCCGACCTCGTTGCCCTCGCCGGCGGCCTGGTAGTACACGTCCACCTCGACGCCCGGGATCTCGGGCAGGTCCGGGGGGAGCAGACTGCGCTGCAGCGCCTGGCTGGTGGCGGTGCGCTCGGAGTAGAGGCGGGAGTTGTCGAGCGCGAGGGCGGCCCGCCGGGAGAGGTCCTCGGCGAGTTCCAGGATCTCCTGGCGGAACCGGACGCCGGCCGGGACGCCGAGCGCGAGCAGGCCGATGACCCGGTTGCGGGCGGCCAGCGGCAGGACCACCGTCTCACCGAGCAGGCCGGAGAGCTCGGGGTTCGCGGAAAGCCCGCCGGTCCGCGCGGTCTCGGCCGGCGCCGCCCAGAAGCGGGCGCCGTGAGTGGGTCCGGAGTCCGGGGCGGGCGTCTTGTCGAGCAGGGCGCGCAGCGGGTCGATGCGGTCCTCGTCCTCGTGCAGCACGAAGGCGAGGGAGGCCGGGGCGCCGTGGTCGCCGTTGGTGTACACGGCGCACCAGGAGGCGAGGGTGGGGACGGCCATCTGCGCCATCAGGGCGAGCGTCTGCTCGTGCTCCAGCGTGCCGGCCAGCAGGTCGGAGGCCTCGACCAGGAAGGAGAGCGAGCCGCGGCGCAGCCGTTCGAGCTCGGTCAGCCGGGTGCTCTCGATGGCCAGGGCGACCCGGTCGGCGGCGAACTGCAGGCGCAGCGCGTCCTCGTTGTCGTAGCGGCCGGGCGCGGCGGCGGCGATGCCCAGCGAGCCGATCAGCCGGCCCTCGACCTTGAGCGGGACGGTGAGCAGCGAGCGCATGCCGCTGTCGCTGAGCACCGGCAGACCGGTCGGCCGGGTGGCGAGGTCCTCGTGGACGGACGGCAGGCGGGCGGAGTCGTAGCGGTTGCCGGTGCCGACCGGGAAGCGGGTGTGGCGGCGGTGGCCGGAGGTGAGGCCGGTGGCGGCCCGGACCTCGAACTCGGTCTCGTCGTCGGTGGTGAGCAGCAGGTAGGCGGCGTCGCCGTCGAGCAGGTCGCGGGCACGTTCGACGGTGCGCTGGAGCAGGGTGTCCAGGTCGTCGGTGGCGGTGGGACCGGCGAGCAGGTCCAGCCGGGAGCCGGTCGGGTCGGGCTTGTCGCCGGGCAGCGCCCGGGCGGGCGAGCGGAGCACCGCGCGGTCGGGTTCGAGGACGAGCAGGCAGAGCGTGGACGGGACGCCCACGGCGTCGCGGATGCGGACCTGCAGGCCGTAGACCTCGACGGTCCGGCCGTCGGCGTGGCGCAGGCCGTAGCTGCCCTCCCAGCGGGCCAGCCGCAGCGTCGCGGCCAGCCCGAGCCCGGTGCCGGGGCCCTGCGGCCAGACGGCGAGGTCGGCCCAGGGGCGGCCGAGCACGGTGTCGGCGGGGTGCTGGAAGAGCGCCTCGGCGTCCGGGTTCCAGGCGAGCACGCGGCCGTCGTCGTCGAGCTGGACGACGGCGACGTGGACCGGTCCGGCGCTGCTGGGCAGTTCGCTGCCCGGGGTGGCGGGGACGGCGTAGCGGGTGCCGGTGACGTGGGCGGGCAGGGCGAGCCGGAACCAGACGGTCTTGCGGCCGGCGGAGTACTCGACGCCCCAGCGTTCGGCGAGGGCGGAGCACATCAGCAGGCCGCGGCCGCCTTCGCCGTCGGGGTCGGCGTAGCGCTCGGAGGCGGTGACGGGGACGTCGGCGAAGGACGGCAGGCCGCGCTCGGGGTGGTGGTCGGTGACCTCGATCCGGACGGTCTCCTCCTCGCGCAGGCAGCAGACCTCGGCGGCGGTGCCGGCGTGCACCACGGCGTTGGTGACGAGTTCGCTGACCAGGACCACGGCGTCGTCGACGATCTCGGGCAGGCCCCAGCCCAGCAGCGCGTCCCGGACGAACGAGCGGGCGGCCGAGGCCGACCGGCCGACCGGTTCGAAGGTGGCGGCTGCGCGCGCGGTGACCACGTTGCCACTTCTCCTCTGCTCTGGCCCGGCTGCCCGGGTGCGGCGGCGACCTCCCCGTGGGCGCCGGCGGGGTGAGCGGCGGCGCTGGGGCGGGTCGTGGCCCGGTGCAGCGCCCCACCCTACTTTCCGGTTGGTTCCCCGTGGGGGCGGGGCGCCGAAACAGGCACCTGAGGGTGATTCTGCCCACCTGTTTCGGTCGGGGCGGTACCAACCGAGCGCAACCGGCCGTATACCCGGCGCCGGTGCTGCCAGACTGGGGGGTCCGTGACGCCCGTGGGAGCAGTACGGTCGATGCGGGTTCCGGTGGTCCGCGAGGTCACCGGGACGCTGTAGCGCCGACCGGTGTGGCTTCGCGCCCCGAAAACGGGGCACGGGGGATCACCGGACAGTTCACGATCTGGGAGGGGCCCGTTGAGTTCGGCCACCAAGGACGCAACCGGTACGACGCCGCCTGCCCAGCGCGGTGTGCGGCCCGGGGCCGCGCCGCGGAGCGCGGCCGGCCGGCGAGCGAACCACAGCCGCGGAGCCGAGCCGGCGGAGCTGCGCAAGCTGCTGGCCGCGCTGACCGCGATGCGCGACGGCAACTTCCGGCGGCGGCTGACCGTGCCCGGCGACGGTCCGCTGGCCGAGATCGCCGCCGTGTTCAACGAGGTCGCCGAGCGGAACCAGCACCTGACCGGTGAGCTGGCCAGGGTCCGGCGCGCGGTGGGCCGTGAGGGCCGGCTGAACGAGCGGCTGGAGACGGGTGCGGGCGAGGGCGCCTGGATGGCGGCCGTCGACAACTGCAACGCGCTGATCGACGACCTGGCCCGGCCGATGGCCGAGGTGGGCCGGGTGCTGGCCTCGATCGCCGAGGGCGACCTGGACCAGAAGATGGAGCTGCGCTCGCTGCACAGCAACGGGGTGAGCCACCCGCTGCGCGGCGAGTACCTGAAGATCGGCCGGACGGTCAACGGTCTGGTGGACCAGCTGTCGGAGTTCACCGACGAGGTGACCCGGGTGGCCATCGAGGTCGGCACCGAGGGCAAGCTGGGCGGCCAGGCCAAGGTGCGCAGCGTCTCGGGCAGTTGGAAGGACCTCGCGGACTCGGTCAACACGATGGCCGGCCGGCTGACCGCGCAGGTGCGCAACATCGCCCAGGTGACCACGGCGGTGGCCAAGGGCGACCTCTCGCGCAAGGTCACGGTCGAGGTGGCCGGCGAGATGCTTGAGCTGAAGAACACCGTGAACACCATGGTGGACCAGCTGAACGGCTTCGCGGCGCAGGTCACCAGGGTGGCCCGGGACGTGGGCACGGAGGGCCGCCTGGGCGGTCAGGCGCAGGTCCCGGGCGTCGCGGGGGTGTGGCGGGACCTCACCGACTCGGTGAACTTCATGGCCGACAACCTGACCGGCCAGGTGCGCAACATCGCGCAGGTGACGACGGCGGTCGCGCGCGGGGACCTCTCGCAGAAGATCGAGGTGGACGCGCGGGGCGAGATCCTGGAGCTGAAGAACACCATCAACACGATGGTGGACCAGCTCTCCGGCTTCGCCGAGCAGGTGACCCGGGTGGCCCGCCAGGTCGGTACCGAGGGCCGCCTGGGCGGTCAGGCGCAGGTCCCGGGCGCCGCCGGGGTCTGGCGGGACCTCACCGACAACGTCAACTTCATGGCGAACAACCTCACCGATCAGGTGCGCAACATCGCGCAGGTGACGACGGCGGTGGCCAAGGGCGACCTGTCGCAGAAGATCCAGGTGGACGCGCGGGGCGAGATCCTGGAGCTGAAGAACACCATCAACACGATGGTGGACCAGCTGGGCGCCTTCGCCGACGAGGTGACCAGAGTCGCCCGGGACGTCGGTACCGAGGGCATCCTCGGCGGTCAGGCGAGCGTGCCGGGGGTCTCCGGCACCTGGAAGGACCTGACCAACAGCGTCAACCTGATGGCCAACAACCTGACCAGCCAGGTCCGCAACATCGCGGAGGTCACCACGGCGGTCGCGCGCGGCGACGTCTCCAAGAAGATCACCGTCGACGCCCGCGGCGAGATCCTGGAGCTGGTCACCACCGTCAACACGATGGTCGACCAGCTCTCGGCGTTCGCCGACGAGGTGACCCGGGTGGCCCGCGAGGTGGGTACCGAGGGGATCCTGGGCGGCCAGGCCCGGGTCCGCGGGGTGTCGGGCATCTGGAAGGACCTGACGGACAACGTCAACTTCATGGCGTCCAATCTGACCAGCCAGGTGCGCAACATCGCCGAGGTCGCCACCGCGGTGGCCCGCGGTGACCTCTCCAAGAAGATCGACATCGAGGCGCAGGGCGAGGTCGCCGCGCTGGCCGGCACCCTGAACACGATGGTCGACCAGCTCTCCGCCTTCGCGGTGGAGGTGACCCGGGTGGCCCGCGAGGTCGGCACCGACGGCATCCTGGGCGGCCAGGCCGGGGTGCCGGGCGTGGCCGGGATCTGGAAGGACCTGACCGACAACGTCAACCTGATGGCCAACAACCTCACCGGGCAGGTCCGCAACATCGCCCTGGTGATCACGGCGGTGGCCCGCGGGGACCTCTCGCAGAAGATCGACGTCGATGCGCGCGGCGAGATCCTGCAGCTCAAGACCAGCATCAACACCATGGTCGACCAGCTCTCGGCGTTCGCCGACGAGGTGACCCGGGTGGCCCGCGAGGTGGGCACCGACGGGCGGCTCGGCGGGCAGGCCCGCGTCCCCGGCGTGGACGGCACCTGGCAGGACCTCACCGAGTCGGTGAACGAGCTGGCCAACAACCTGACCCGGCAGGTGCGCGCGATCGCCCAGGTCGCCACCGCGGTGACCAGGGGCGACCTCTCGCTGCGGATCGACGTGGACGCGTCCGGTGAGCTCGACGAGCTCAAGGACAACATCAACCAGATGATCGCCAACCTGCGCGAGACCACGCGCACCAACCAGGAACAGGACTGGCTGAAGACCAACCTGGCCCGGATCTCCGGCCTGCTGCAGGGCCGTCGGGACCTGGAGGCGGTCGCCTCGCTGATCATGACCGAGCTGACCCCGGTGGTCTCGGCCCAGCACGGCGCGTTCTTCCTGGCCCAGCCGGCCGGCCGGACCGCCGAGCTGATCACCGAGGACGACGACGAGAACGACACCGTGCTGCGGCTGATCGGCAGCTACGGCTACCAGCGGCGGGCGATGCCGACGACCTTCCGGCCCGGCGAGTCGCTGATCGGCCAGGCGGCGGTGGAGAAGCGCTCGATCATCCTCAAGGAGGCCCCGCCCGGGTACCTGAAGATCGCCTCGGGCCTCGGGGAGGCCTCGCCGGCCCACATCGTGGTGCTGCCGGTGCTGTTCGAGGGCCGCCTGCTGGGCGTGATCGAGCTGGCCACCTTCAGCTCCTTCACCACCGTCGCGCTGGACTTCCTCAACCAGATCGCCGATCTGATCGGCGTCACGGTCAACACCATCAGCGTCAACACCAAGACCGAGGGCCTGCTGCTGGAGTCCCAGCGGCTCACCGCCGAACTCTCGATGCGATCAGCCGAGTTGGAGGCGCGCCAGGAGGAACTGGAGCGGACCAACGAGGAGTTGCAGGAGAAGGCCGAGCAACTCGCCCAGCAGAACCGCGACATCGAGATCAAGAACAGCGAGATCGAAGAGGCCCGGCAGGTCCTGGAGGAGCGCGCCGAGCAACTCGCCCTGGCCTCCCGCTACAAGAGCGAGTTCCTCGCCAACATGTCGCACGAGCTGCGGACCCCGCTCAACTCGCTGCTGATCCTGGCCAAGCTGCTCTCCGACAACAACGAGGGCAACCTCTCGCCCAAGCAGGTCGAATTCGCCGACACCATCCACGGCGCCGGGTCGGACCTGCTCCAGCTGATCAACGACATCCTGGACCTCTCCAAGGTCGAGGCGGGCAAGATGGACGTCCGCCCGTCCCGGATCGCCCTGGTGCAGCTGGTCGACTACGTGGAGGCCACCTTCCAGCCGGTCGCGCTGGACAAGAACCTGGACTTCGCCGTCCGGGTCTCCTCGGCGCTGCCGGTCACCCTGCACACCGACGAGCAGCGGCTCCAGCAGGTGCTGCGGAACCTGATCTCCAACGCCGTCAAGTTCACCGACTCCGGCGCGGTGGACTTCTCGATCAGCCCGGCCGGCCCCGACGTCCCGCAGCACGTTCGCGAGCGGCTGCTGGAGGCCGGCGCGATCAAGGGCCCGGACGACCCGCTGATCGCCTTCTCGGTCTCCGACACGGGCATCGGCATCCCGGAGAACAAGCTGCGGGAGATCTTCGAGGCGTTCAAGCAGGCCGACGGCACCACCAGCCGCAAGTACGGCGGCACCGGTCTCGGGCTCTCGATCAGCCGGGAGATCGCCCGGCTGCTCGGCGGCGAGATCCACGCCGAGAGCGAGCTGGGCGCGGGCTCGACGTTCACCCTCTACCTGCCGCTGCGCACCGACGGCGGGGAGGTCGCGCCGCCGTCCGCGCCGAACGCCCCGACGATCCGCGCCGCGGTCGGCGTCACCCCGGCGGGCACGCCCGTCCCGGTCGGCGAGAACCCGGCGGACCACTGGGCCCAGGAGGTCCGCGAACTCGCGGAGGAGCGCCGCCGCGGCGCCGTGGAGCGCCGTCGTGCGGCCCTGGAGGCACCGATCGAGGGCCGGCTGCCGTCCGGCGGCCCGGCGGCCCACCAGCCGTCCCGGGTGGACACCCGCTTCGACGGTCAGCAGGTGCTGATCGTGGACGACGACGTCCGCAACGTCTTCGCGCTCACCAGTGTCCTGGAGCAGCACGGGCTGACCGTGCTGTACGCCGAGAACGGCCGTGAGGGCATCGAGATGCTGGAGCAGCACGAGAACGTCGCGCTGGTCCTGATGGACATCATGATGCCGGAGATGGACGGCTACGCGACGACCGAGGCGATCCGCCGGATGCCGCAGTTCGCCGGGCTGCCGATCATCGCGCTGACCGCCAAGGCGATGAAGGGCGACCGGGAGAAGTCCCTGGAGGCCGGTGCCACCGACCACATCACCAAGCCGGTGGAGACCGACCACCTGCTCACCGTGATGCACGAGTGGCTGTCGGCGCGGAAGTCCTGACGCGGCCCTCCGCGGCCGGGCCCGCCCCCGCCGCCCGGTACCCCACCGGGTCGTGGGGGCGCGAACCCCGGAGCCCGCTCCGGGGT
>NZ_JBHWUI010000235.1:0-9677 GCF_042737525.1 Kitasatospora sp. NPDC059973
GGCCGCCGCACCGCCGCCCCGGCCCGCGCACGACGGGCGGCCGGTGCCGGCCGCCGACACCCCGCCGGAGGAGCCCGCCGGAGCGGCGACCGTACGGCCCCGGCTGGCGCTCTCCGTCCTGCTCGGCGCGCTCGCGCTCGGCTGCGCGGTGGCGCTGATGGCCACCTCCGGCTACCTCATCTCCTACGCCTCCGAGATGCCGCCGGTGCTCTACCTGATGATGGCCGTCACCTCGGTGCGGGCCTTCGGCATCGGGCGCAGCGTGTTCCGCTACGCCGAGCGGCTGGTCTCGCACGACGCGGTGCTGCGCACCCTCGGCACCCTGCGGGCCGCCGTGTACCGCCGGCTGACCGTGCTGGCCCCGGCCGGGCTGCCGGCCTTCCGGCGCGGGGACCTGCTCTCCCGGCTGGTCGCCGACGTCGACGCCGTCCAGGACCACCACCTGCGCTGGCGGCTGCCGGCGGCGGTGGCCGCGGTGGTGTCGCTGGCCGCGACGGCGGCGATGGCCGCCTTCCTGCCCGCGGCCGGCCTGGTCCTCGGGCTGGGGCTGCTGCTGGCCGGGGCGGTGGTGCCCGCGCTGGCCGCCCGCTGGTCGGCCGGTGCCGAGCGGCGGCAGGCTCCGGCCCGCGGCCGGCTGGCCACCGCCGTCGTCGACACCCTCACCGGAACGGCCGAGCTCACGGTGGCCGGGGCGCTGCCGGGCCGGCTGGCCGCCGTCCGGTCCGCCGACGCCGCGCTGACCGGGCTGGCCGCCCGCTCGGCCGCCACCACCGCGCTCGGCACCGGGTTGATCGCGCTGCTCACCGGGCTGACGGTGGCCGCCGCCGCGGCCGTCGGCATCCGGGGTGTGCAGAGCGGTGCGCTGGCACCGGTCTGCCTGGCGGTGGTCGTGCTGACCCCGCTGGCCGCCTTCGAGGCCGTCACCGGGATGCCGCTCGCCGTCCAGGCCCGCCGGCGCAGCCGGACCGCCTCGGCCCGGCTGGCCGAGGTGCTGGACGCGCCCGCGCCGGTCACCGAGCCCGCCGCCCCGGCGGCCCTGCCCGGGCAGCCGCTGCCGATCGCCGTCCGCGGGCTGACCGTCCGCCACCCCGGCCAGGAGGCGGACGCGCTGGTCGGCCTCGACCTGGACCTCGCCGCCGGCCGCCGGATCGCCGTGGTCGGCCCGTCCGGCTCCGGCAAGACCACGCTCGCCCAGGCGCTGCTGCGCTTCCTGGAGCCGGCGGCGGGCCGGATCACGTTCGCCGACGGCCGTCCACAGGCTGTGGACAGTCGGGAGCTGGCCGGGGACGACGTCCGCCGGGTGATCGGGCTCTGCGCCCAGGACGCGTACGTCTTCGACAGCTCGCTGCGGGAGAACCTGCGGCTGGCCCGGCCCTCGGCCGACGAGCGGGAGCTGCGCGCCGCGCTGGCCGCCGCCCGGCTGCTGGACTGGACGGACACCCTCCCGGCGGGCCTCGACACCATGGTCGGGGAGCACGGCGCCCGGCTCTCGGGCGGCCAGCGCCAGCGGCTCGCGCTCGCCCGGGCGCTGCTGGCCGACTTCCCGGTGCTCGTGCTGGACGAGCCCGCCGAGCACCTCGACCTGCCCACCGCCGACGCGCTCACCGCCGACCTGCTCGCCGCCACGGCCGGCCGGAGCACCGTGCTGATCACCCACCGGCTGGCCGGCCTCGACGACGGCTCCGTCGACGAGGTCCTGGTCCTGGACGGCGGCCGGGTGGTCGAACGCGGCACCTGGTCGGAGCTGGTCGCGGAGCCGGGCGGCCGGCTGCGGGCGATGTGGGAGCGCGAACGCGCCGCGGACGGCCCGGTGGCGGTGGGCGCGGCGGCAGCCGGTCGCCCTCCGGCCGCCGCGCCGACCTTCGGCTGAAAACCGTACAAACTACGCTCGACACCATGGACCCCACGCCAGACCTGCCACCCCCCGCCGCCCCCGACCCGGCGCCCCACCGGGTGCCCGAGATCTCCTCGCTCGGGCTGGACACGCTGGTCACCGAGGTGGCGGAGCGGCTGCAGTCGGCGGCCGCCGTCACCGACCGGATGCAGCGGCTGCTGGAGGCCGTCGTCTCGGTCGGCGCCGGGCTGGACCTGCACGCGACGCTGCACCGGATCGCCACCGGCGCCGCCGAGCTGGTGGACGCCCGGTACGCCGCGCTCGGCGTGATCGCACCGGGCGGCCACGGCCTGGCGGACTTCATCCACGTCGGCGTGGACGACGAGACCGCCGCCGCGATCGGCGAGCTGCCGGCCGGCCGGGGCATCCTCGGCGCCCTGATCGACCGGCCCGAGCCGCTGCGCCTGACCGACCTGGCCACCGACCCGCGCTCCTCCGGGTTCCCGCCGGAGCACCCGGCGATGAAGACCTTCCTAGGCGAGCCGATCCGGATCCGTGACGAGGTGTTCGGCAACCTCTACCTCACCGAGAAGCAGGGCGGCGGCGCCTTCACCCCCGAGGACGAGCAGGTGGTGCACGCGCTCGCCGCGGCCGCCGGCGTCGCGATCGAGAACTCCCGGCTGTACGAGGAGGGGCGGCGGCGCGAGCGGTGGATCGCGGGCGCGGCCGCCGTCACCACGGCGCTGCTCTCCGCCGACGAGGCCGAGGTCGCGCTGACCGTCGCGGCCGAGCAGGTGCGCGAGCTGGCGGACGCGGCGCTCGGCATGATCCTGCTGCCGACCGTGGACGGCGAGGGCGACGGCCAGATGCGGGTCGCGCACGCCTCCGGCGAGGCCGCGGAGTTCGTCCAGGGCGAGCTGCTGCCGAAGGAGAGCTTCGGTGCCCGGCTCCTCCAGGGCGACAGCGTCTACCTCGACGACATGTCCAGCGACCCGACCGTGGTGATCCGCCTGGCGCGCAGCTTCGGCCCGTCGATGGCGGTGCCGATGGTCGCCGCCGGCCGGGTGCTCGGCGGGCTCTGCGTCTGGCGCCCGCGCGGCGCGGTGCCGTTCACCGACACCGAGAAGCAGCTCGCCGAGACCTTCGCCTCGCAGGCCGCGCTGGCCCTGCGGCTCGCCGAGGGCCAGCGGGACCAGCAGCGCCTCGCCGTCTTCCAGGACCGCGACCGGATCGCCCGCGACCTGCACGACCTGGTGATCCAGCGGCTGTTCGCCACCGGGATGATGCTGGAGAGCGCCGCCCGGCGCGCGGTCGTGCCCGAGGTGAAGGTCGGCATCGGGAACGCGGTGGACGAGCTGGACGCCACCATCCAGGAGGTCCGCACCACCATCTACGCGCTCCAGCACGACAACCACGGCGACGCGCCGGACACCCTGCGGACGCGGGTGCTGCGGGAGGGCAGCCAGGCCGCCGCGGCGCTCGGCTTCAAGCCCTCGGTGACCTTCACGGGACCGGTGGAGAGCCTCGTCGGCGAGAAGACCGGCCGTCAACTGCTGGCCGCGCTGCGCGAGATGCTCTCCAACACGGCCCGGCACGCGCGGGCCTCGCGGGTCGGCGTGGAGGTCGACGCCACCGTGCACCTGGACGACGAGGGACGCCCGGTGAGCGGTGACCCGGAGTCACTCGACCGGGCCGGGCGCCCCGGGGTGCTGCTGACCGTGACGGACGACGGCGTCGGCATCCCCGCCGGCGGCCGCCGCAGCGGTCTGCGCAACCTCACCCGGCGGGCCGAGGTGCTCGGCGGGGACGCCTGGCACGAGCCCGGTCCGTACGGAAAGGGGACGCGGGTGCGCTGGACCGCGCGGCTCTGAGTCTTCGCGCGCCATCGAACGGTCTGTGCCGGTCAAGGGAGTTCGGTGAGGGGACCGGGCGTGTGGTTGGTGTGCAGTCGGTGAATGTTTAACGAGGGAGAACTTCGCGGCCAACGGAGCAAGTTGTGCATTTCCTTCCCTTCCGGCGTGCTCGTGTGCACACATAGCTTTACTCCCGTCTCGGAGGGAACCGGACTGGGGGAGCAGTGGACGCGTCGAACCGCGGTCACACCGCAGCAGGTGCAGGGCGTGGGGGATTCCGGGTCGAACGGGCACCGGACGGGCGTTACCGCTGGCAGCTGAAGGCCCCCAACGGCCGGGTCGTCGCGGTCACCGCGGCCGGATACGAGACGGCCGCGGACGCCGAGCGCGGCTTCGACGGGTTGCGCGCCGGCGCCGACGCCCTGGTCGCCCGGATCACCCACGTCCGCGACGGCATCGGCTGGGTCTGGGTCGTCCCCGGTTCGCGCCTGCTCCCCGAGGTGCGCTCCAGCCGCGCCTACGAGCGGTACGCGACCTGCCAGAACGCCTTCCGCCGGTTCGTCGTGCTGCTGGCCAAGCAGCCCGCCCCCGCCCTCGAACTCCCGGAACGCGCGGCACCGTTGAGACCCTCCGATGCCCGCCGCTGAGCGGCGCGGTCCGCGCCTGCTGATCGTGCCCGCCGCCGATCGGTGCCTCGGGTGGTCGCTGCGCGCCGCCAACGGGAGACAGCTCGGCGTCGGCGTCCGCACCTATCGCAGCGAGGACGAACTCGCCGACGCGGTTAGAGAGTTGATCATCGAGCGGGCCGCTCTGCGGTGCACCGTCGGGCAGTCCGAGGCCCGGCTCTGGGTCTGGACCGCCCAGCTGCCGGTGCGCAGCACCCGGCCCGGCGCGGTCGAGGCCGGCCCGATCGCCCGCAGCGCCCGCGGCTACCTCCGGCGCGACCAGTGCCAGGCGGGCGTCGACGGCTTCCTCGCCGGGCTCCAGTGGATCGGCCAGGAGCTGCGCAGAACCGGCCGGGACGCCCGCCGGCCCTGGTAGTACCCCCGCGCGGTGCGCGGCGCCCTGACGGCCCGGTCGGATGGCGCCTCGTCAGACCCCCGTTCCGGCCGGCCGGGATGCCGTGCGTCCCGCCGCCCGCGCCCGGCGCCACCCGCCCCGTTCGCCCCCCGTTCCCCCTGGTCCGGTGAAGCGCAGGTTTCCGGCAACCCCCCGAGCCGCCACCTGGAGAAGAACGTCATCGGCCTCCGACCTGCGGCTTTCCACCCCGCCGCGGCCGGGCTGACCAGTCACTAAACCTGTCCGAACCGATGAGTCGACAATCGCCGGCCGCCGCTGACGGCCCTTCCGGGGGAACAGCCCGTCCCGACAGGATCAGCCCTGCCGGAGCGGCCACCGCGGATGTGGCCACCGGCCCCGGACCCCCAACCAGGGCCCGGGCAAGCGATGCACCTCTCTCCCACCGGAGGAACAGGAACATGCGCAAGACCGCTGCCAAGCTGCTCGCCGTCGCCGCCATCGCCACCTCGCTCGCCACCGTCGTCGCCGGCACCGCCAGCGCCGACCCGAGCGTGACGCCGGCCGCCCAGGACATCGTGAGCGCGGGCTCCGACACCACGCAGGCCGTGTCGACCCGGTTCTCGACCGACTACAACGCCTACCTGACGAGCATCGGCGACACCACCTCGCCGCGCTACTACAGCTGGGACGCCACGGGCTCGACGAACATCACGCTGAAGTCGGGCGCCTCCTCGATCGTCCGCCCGAACGGCTCCGGCGCCGGCATCACCGAGCTGAACACCTCCGGCTCCGCGCTGGACGTGGCCCGCTCCTCGCGTGCCCCGAAGTCCACCGACCCGGCGTCGGACATCTTCGTCGCGTTCGCCAAGGACGCGGTGACCTGGTCCGCCAACTCCGGCGGCCACGCCCCGGCGAGCCTGACCGCCGCCCAGCTCAAGGGCATCTACGACTGCTCCATCACCAACTGGACGCAGATCAACGCCTCGCTGACCAACGCCACGATCAAGCCCTGGCTGCCGCAGGCGAGCTCCGGCACCCGCGCCTTCTTCCTGACCGCGATCGGCAACCCGACCGTGGGCAGCTGCGTCCAGGACGGCCCGGAGGAGAACGAGGGCGTCGACACCCGCCTGGCCGGCGCCGACACCGTCTTCCCGTACTCGGTGGCCTCGTACCTGTCCCAGACCGTGGGCGGCCACTCCACCCCGACCTCCGCCCCGGCCAGCCTGACCCTGCGCAACGTCGGCACCCTGGTGCCGGTCAACACCACCACCAACACCATCAACGCCCCGTTCGCCGCCTCGGCGTTCGGCCGCGTGGTCTACAACGTCGTCCGTGACGCCGAGTGGACCGCCACCAACGCCCACGGCACCGCGCTGCGCGCGATCTTCGGCCCCTCGGGCTGGATCTGCTCCAACGGCACCAACGACATCAAGAGCTACGGCTTCCTGCCCCTCCCGGCGGCGGCCTGCGGCAGCACCACCCACAGCTGATCACATCCGCTGATCACACCCGCTGATCACACCCGCTGATCACATCCCGCACCATCCGGCGGCCACGGGCTTCGTGCCCGTGGCCGCCGGCCACACCCGGGCACCCCTTCGTGCCCGTCGGAGCCGGCCGGGCGCCCATCGACTTCGGCATCCTCCGCCCGCCGGGCAGTGCGGAGGAGGAAGGCCGTCGGGGCGGTCGAACGACCGCCCGCACCACCCAGCACATCACCTCTCCCAAGGAGTTCAGCATGACCCGTACCAGCGCCCGCTTTGCCGCCACCGGTGCCGCAGTCGTCCTCGCCGTGACCGGTATGAGCGGTGCGGCTGCCGCCGACGCCGCCCCCGCGGCCCCGACCGGCAGCGCGGTGGTGCACGAGAGCACCGCCTTCCTGAAGGACTCCGCCCTGAACGGCCTGGTGGTCATCCCGCTGCCCACCGCCACCCCGTCCTACGACTCCACCACGGGCTTCTCCACGTCGTTCCCGGTGACGGGCGGCGACGTCAACCTCCAGGGCTACTACGGCAACGTCCAGCTGGGCGGCAGCCTGCTCTTCGTCAACCTGTTCACCGGCAAGACCGCGGTCTTCAAGCAGCTGGCGTTCAGCGCCGACAGCTGGGCGATCACCGGGGTCCCGGTCGGCGGCACCGCCCCGGTGGCGCTGCTCGACCCGGCCGGCACGACCGACATCACCCGCACCGGCGCCACCCAGACGGTGACCGCCGCGGACCTGAAGGTCGACGCCGAGGGCGCGCAGTACGTGGACACCAAGCTGAACACCACCTTCTTCAAGGCCGGCCAGTCGATCGGCAGCTTCTCGCTGAGCTTCACCACCGGCGGCTGAGCTCCACCACCGGCGGCCGACACCTGCGACCGGCTCGGGGGGACGGCGGGTCCGTGCGACGGCACGGGCCCGCCGTTCGCAGGTGGAGTTCCCAACTCCGCTACAGAGTCGTCGCGTTGTGGTCTCGTACATCGGTACGACCGGATCCGGCCATGTAGGGCTGGCCGAATGGATGCGAACCGGAACCGCCGGCCTGCTCGCCGCCTGATCCACTCTCGCGCCGCGTCACGGCGGTGCGCGTTCGCACGGAGGTGCCCGTCATGAGACTCCGACTACTACCCGGTACGAGACGCGGGGGGTGGCGCCGGAGGTTGCCGGCGGTCGCCCTCGTCTGGTCGGTGGTGGTGGCGCTCGGCGTGGCCCCCATCGGCCTCGGCACGTCGTCGCAGGCCGCGGCGGCGACCTCGTCCGCCGTGACCAAGCCCGGCCCCAAGGTGTGGGACCCGAACACCTGGGAGGAGGGCGCCGAGGGGAGCGTGACGGTCGCGCAGACCCAGAACCTGTCCAACCAGGTGCTGCAGGTCTCCTGGAGCGGCTTCACCCCGACCGTCGACACCTCGGGCACCCCGCTGACCATCGTCACCAAGGGGTCCAAGCAGGCGCTCTACGCCGTCCGGGTCTACCAGTGCCGCGGTCTCGACCCCAAGATCACCGACTGCTACGGCAGCAAGCTGTACAACGCCGACGGCGGCAAGGGGTTCAACCAGAAGGCCCCGGCGGAGGGCACCACGACGCCGGACTTCCCCTCGAACATGGCGATCGCGCCCACGGGCGCCGACGGCTCCGGCGAGACCTCCATCGAGATCTGGACCGCCACCCAGAGCCCCTCGCTCGGCTGTGACGCCACGCACCCGTGCTCCCTGGTGGTCGAGCCCAACTACGGCGGCGACACCCAGGACCCGTACAAGGCACGGAACGGCGCGGTCGACTGCACCGACCACCTCAGCGACGTGGACGGCTTCTTCAACACCGCGAGCGACGGCGGCCTGGAGGCCTACGCCGGGGCGTGGGACGGCAACCAGTACGCCGGGTACCAGCTCGGCGAGCAGTGCGCCTGGGAGAAGCGGACCGTCGTCCCGCTGCACTTCTCGCCCACCGCCGCCGACTGCGACAACCGCGCCGCCGACTTCAAGGCGGCCGGCCTGGAGATGGCCAACCGGGCCGTCCAGCAGTGGCGGACCGGCCTCTGCCTGGCGTCCTCCCCGCTCGCCTTCCAGTACTCCTCCTCCGGCGGCGAGCCGCAGGCCAGGGCGGCGTTCCTGGGCGGGTCGGCCGGCGTGGACGTCGCGCTGACCGCGTACCCCGACACCGCGACCCCGGCCCGGCCGTACGTCTACGCGCCGCTGGCCACCACCGGGATCTCGGCGGTCTTCCTCGTCGACGACCCGGACACCGGCCGCCAGCTCCGGGACATGAAGCTGACCCCGCGCCTGATGGCCAAACTGCTCACCCAGTCCTACGCGCCGCTGGGAAGCCCGGTCGCGTCGGTGAGCGGCAACCCCAGCTGCGTCTTCCTGGACGAGGACTTCCTCCAGTACAACCGGTTCCCGGAGAGCAGCGGGCTGCACTGGCCCCGCTCGTGCACGCCCGCGGAGTTCGAGCCGACCATCGTCGGCGGCACCACGGACCTCGTCTACCAGCTGACCGCGTGGATCGCCGCCGACCCGGAGGCCGTCCGCTTCCTGGACGGCGAGGACGACCCGTGGGGGATGCGGGTGAACACCTTCTACCAGCGGGGCGCCTACTCCGGGTACCCGGCCGACACCCTCCAGCCGCAGGACTTCACCGGGCCCACGGACGTCAGCGAGGCCGCCAAGCGGATGCGGCAGTACGAGTGGAACCCCGTCCTCGGCGGTCTCACCCAGGTGCTGCGGACCATCCTGGAGAACCGGTCCACCTGCCAGCTCTGGATGGCGGACCCGGCCACCGGCAACCACCTCAAGTGCGACCCGATGGCCCGCGGCGAGCGGAAGCTGTTCGCGATCATGGACAGCGCCCAGGCCAAGGCCTTCTCGCTGCCCGAGGCCACCCTGCGCAACCCGGCCGGCGGCTTCGTCTCGCCGACCACCAACGGGTTCCAGTCCGCGGTCGGCGACATGCCGACCGACGCCGCCACCGGCACCCAGCTGCTGCCCTACGGCGTCGCGGGCACGGCCTTCGCCCGGGACACCCAGGCCTACCCGCTGACCACCGTCCAGTACGCGATGGTGCCCACCGGCGGGGCGGCGGACAAGGCGCCCGCGATCACCCGGTTCCTGACCACCGTCGCCAACGGCGGCCAGGTCTACGGCGTGGAGCCGGGCAAGCTCGCCCCGGGCTTCCTCAGCCTCACCGGTGCCCAGCGCCAGCAGACGCTCGACGCGGCGAAGCACGTGGAGACGCAGGACAACAAGTGGCCGGGCAACCAGGTCGCCCCGCCGCCGACCACTCCGCCCGGCGGTGACGGCGGGACGACCGGCGGGGCCGGCGGCGCCACCGGCGGCGAGTCGGGCGGCACCGGCACCACCACCGCCCCGGTCACCGGTACCGGCGACGGCACCGGCACCGGCGGCTCGTCCACCGGCGCCGGCTCCGGCGCCGGCGGGCTCGGCGACGGCGCCGTCGGCGGCGCCGGCGGGATCGGCACCGGGGCTGTCTC
>NZ_JBHWUI010000236.1:0-9668 GCF_042737525.1 Kitasatospora sp. NPDC059973
CTTCTGGGCGGCTGCGTTTTTTTTTTTTCACCCCCCCCCCGCCCCCCGCCGGGGGCGGGGGGGGGGGCGCGGGGGGGGGGGGGGCCCCCCCCGGGGGGGGGGGGCCCCCCCCGCGCCCGTGCGCGGAACGGGTCAGCCGCGGGTCTGGAACACGATCCTGGTCCAGCTGGAGCCCGAGCAGTTGCCCCAGACCGCCCACGGCTGCGTCCGGGCGCCGATCCAGAGCCCGGTGGTGGAAGTGCCGTTGGCGCAGTAGGTGATGGTGCGCAGCTCGCCCGAGTAGACCCGGCAGTTGCCCTCCCAGCGCCAGCCGTAGTCGGCGGTGATGGTGCAGCGGTAGGAGGCGGTGACGGCCTCGGCGGACGCGCCCGGACCGGCGGAGATGGACTGGTCGCCGGCGGCCGGCGCGGCGGCGGTCGGCAGGGTGGTGGCGCCGACCGCGCCGAGGGCGGCCGCGGCCACCATCCCGAACTTGGCGATGTTCCTGGCGATACAACCTGACATGGGTGCTCTCTCCTCGCTCGTGGTGCCTGCCCCGGCCGGGCGTCGGGAGCCGGAAGTCCCCGACTGCGCCCGGACGATGACGCACTGCACACGAATGACTGCGGAGCGTGAGACGACAATCTATGATGTGACCTGTGTCACAGGCGGGTTGTCGGCCGGGCCGTCAACCGTGCCTCCGGCCGTGCCTCCGGGGGTGCCGATGTCCGAGGGGGGCGGCATGGAGTCCAGTGGTGGGTGCCGGGGCGGGCGGGAGCCGGATCCCGGGCCCGCCTCCGACACGGCCGAGTTCAACCGGGTGTTCACGGATCTGCTGCCCCGGCTCCACCGCGCGGCCGTCGGGCTCACCGGCAGCCGGGCCGCCGCCGACGACGTCGTCCACGACGCGTATCTGCGGATCGCCCGCGGCCCCGACCGGTTCCTCGGCCATCCGCAGCCCTACGCCTACGCGTTCACCACGATGGCGAACCTCGTCCGGGACCAGTGGCGGCGCGAACGCCGCCGGGTGCCGCCGCCCGAGCGGGCGGCCGACGAGCAGGCCTGCGCCGATCCGCTCGGCGGCGGGCTGGGGGAGCTGCTGGCGCGCTGGGAGGTGCTCCGGCTGCTGGGCCGGCTGACCGCCAAGCAGGCCCGGGTGGTGCAGCTGGTCGACCTCGACGGGTACAGCGTCGACGAGGCCGCCGCGCTGCTCGGCCTGCACCGCTCCACGCTGGCGGTCACCCGGCGCCGGGCGCTGGCCCGGCTCCGGGCGGTCCTCGAAGGCGAACGCGAGCACGGGCGCGGTGACGAGGGAGGCCGGGGGCGCGAGGGGCAGCGTCCCGGCGGGCTCCCCGGCCGCAACCCGGTCGAACGCCCGGGCGACCGCGACCGCGACTGTGACCGTGATCGCGACCGTGCCCGCCGCTGCGACCCGGCTCGGGGCCGCTCCGGCCCCGAGGCGCGGCCGTGCGCCCAGCGGTGGCGGCGGGGAGGGGCCGCCGACGCACCGAACTGACGGCAAGTCAGCTGATGCGGGGCCCCGGCCCGTACGCTGCCCATCGTGATCGCGTACGAGGAACACCGGCTCCGCACCCTGGCCGAGGACGGCCGCTGGTCCGAGCTGCTCGGCCACTACCGGCGCGCCCGGGCCCTCGCGGCGGCGCGCGACGGCGAGCAGCGGGCGGCGGCGGAGACCGCGTCGCTCGGCCACCTGATCGCCTACGCCGCGCCGCCCGAGCTGGCCGTCCGCCTGTTCGACCACGACGGCGGCCCGGGCAGCGCCGCCGGAACGGCGGACCACGACGCCGGTCCGCTCTGGGAGGTGCTGGCGACCCGGCACTCCTGGCTGCGGCTGGCCCCGCTGCTCGGTCCGGCCCCGGTGCGTCGGCTGGTCGCGCACACCCGGGTGCTGATCGGCGAGGACCTCTCGTACGGGGCCGAGCCCGATCCGGAGGGCGTCCCGCTGCAACTGGAGCCCTGGGAGACGGCCGGCTGGGGCGAGGGCGTGCGGGTCCGGGACTACCTGCCGGCCGGCGGTTCGCGCAGCGCCCTGCTGACGCTGCCCGCCACCCGGGAGGGGCTCGGCCCCGTCCTGCTGCCCGAGCCCGGTACCCGGCTGCGCGGGCAGCGGGCCACCCGGGGGCTGGCCGCGCTGGCGGACTGGGTGGAGGTGGTCTGCGCCCGCGGGCCGGCCCCGCAGGCCGCCGCCCTGGTGGCACCGGGGCGGCGGGTCACCGGGGGGTACCTGCCGTTCGCGCTGGCCTATCCGGTGCTGCTGCTGGCCGGTGTGGTGGACCGGGCGCACGGCTCGGCACAGGGCCGGCTGGCGCTGTGGCGGGCGCTCGGCGCGATGGCCGGCGCGGGCGGGCCGAACCGCGCCGAGGTGAACGCCCTGGTGGCCCGGATGCGCTGCTTCACCTGGTGCGAACCGGAGGACGGGCTGCGCCATCTGCACGTCGCGGTGGAGGATCCGGCCAGCGGTCTGAGCTGGGCGGTCAGCGGATCCGACGAGTTCTGACGCCGGCGGACGCGGACGGCGGACGGCGTTCACCCGGTCGCCGGGCGGCGACCGGGTGCGGACGGGCGGATCCCCGGCCCGGCGCCGCTCGGGGGGTAGGCGGGGCGCCGGGCCGGGGGACTCGGGGGCGGTGGCTCAGGCCGCCGGGGCGGCGCTCTGCGCGGGGACGGGGTCCGGCCGCACCTCGGGGGTGGCGGGCGCGTCGGGCGCGCCGTGGGTGTCCACCAGCGTCCGCTCGTCGAACGGGATCGCGCCCGCCAGCACCTGCCGGGCCCGCTCGCGGTCGAACTCGCCCGTCCAGTGCCCGATCAGCACGGTGGCCACGGCGTTGCCCGCGAAGTTGGTCAGTGCCCGGGCCTCGGACATGAAGCGGTCGATGCCGACGATCAGACCGACCCCGTCCACCAGCGCCGGCTTGTGCGACTGCAGTCCGCCCGCGAGGGTGGCCAGCCCGGCGCCGGTGACCCCGGCCGCGCCCTTGCTGGCGATCACCATGAAGACCAGCAGCGACAGCTGCTCGCCGATCGACATCGGCTTGTCCATCGCCTCGGAGATGAAGATCGAGGCCATCGTGAGGTAGATCGCGGTGCCGTCCAGGTTGAAGCTGTAGCCGGTCGGCACGGTGATGCCGACGACCGGGCGGCTGACGCCCAGGTGCTCCATCTTGGCGATCAGGCGGGGCAGCGCGCTCTCCGAGGACGAGGTGGAGAGGATCAGCAGGAACTCGCGGCCGAGGTAGCGCAGCAGGGTGAACACGTTCACCCCGGCGACCAGCCGCAGCAGCGTGCCGAGCACCACGACGACGAAGAGCCCGCAGGTGAGGTAGAAGCCGATCATGATCACGGCGAGGCTCTTCAGGGCGGCCGTGCCGGTCGCGCCGACCACCGCCGCCATCGCCCCGAAGGCGCCGACCGGCGCCACCCACATGATCATCGACATGACCCGGAACACCAGCCGCTGCACGTGCTCGATCCCGCGCAGCACCGGCGCGCCGGCGGTGCCCATCGCCTGGAGGGCGAAGCCGGCCAGCAGGGCGACCAGCAGGGTCTGCAGCACCTTGCCCTCGGTGAGGGCCGAGAACATGGTGGTCGGGATCATCCCGAGCAGGAAGTCGGCGGTGGACTGGGCGCCCCCGGCGGCTGCCTGGGCGTGACCGGACTTGGCCAGCGCGGCGGTCAGGTGCAGCCCGCCGCCGGGCTCCAGCAGGTTGCCGACCAGCAGGCCGATGGCCAGGGCCACGGTCGACATGGCGAGGAAGTAGCCGAGGGCCAGTCCGCCGACCTTGCCGACCTTCGCCGCCTTGGTCACCGAGCCGATGCCCAGCACGATGGTGCAGAAGATCACCGGGCTGATCATCATCTTGATCAGATTGACGAAGCCGGTGCCGATCGGCTTCAGCTCCACCGCGAACGACGGTGCGGCCAGGCCGACCACCACGCCCGCGACCACCGCCACGATCACCGCGAGGTAGAGGTAGTGGGTGCGGTCCCGGCGTCTGCCTCCCGCCTGTGGCCCTGCTCCAGTGATCGACATCCGCGGCTCCTTCGCCTGCAGTCCTGGCGGCCCCGGGTGGTGGGCCGCTCCGACTATGGGCCGCGCCGTGACGGAGGTCACGTTTGCGTTCATAGAGTTCACACCCCGCCCGGGCCCGCGGCGGACCGGGCGGGGCCCGCGGGGGCCGGGCCGGGTTCCGGTGGTGGTGCACACTGTCAGGCATGTCCGCGCGCACCCTCCCCTCGCCGCGCCGGCCGGTGCGCAGCCTGGCCGGACAGCTCTTCGTCGTCCAGGTGGTGATCGTCGCCGCCGTGGTGGCCGGTGGCGCCGTGCTGGCCTACCTGTTCACCGCCGACCGCACGGAGGACGCCGCCCGCCGCCAGGTCACCGCCGTCGCCCGCTCGGTGGCCGACGCCCCGTCGGTGCGGGCGGCCGTCGCCGGGCCGGACCCGACCGCCGTCCTGCAGCCCTACGCCGAGCAGGTGCGGGTGGACACCGGGGTCTCCTTCATCACCGTGATGGACACCGCCGGGGTGCGCTGGACGCACCCGCTGCCCGAGCAGATCGGCAAGACCTTCCTCGGGCACATCGACTGGGCCCTCGCCGGGGAGACCCGCAGCGAGACGTACACCGGCACGCTCGGGCCGTCGGTGCGGGTGGTCACCCCGGTCCTGGACGCGGACCACCGGGTGGTCGCGCTCGTCAGCGCCGGCATCACGGTGCAGTCCATCTCCGCGCAGCTGCGCGGGCCGCTGCTCGCGCTGGTCGGCGTCGCGGTGGCCGCGCTCGCCCTCGGCGGGCTCGGCACCTACCTCGCCAACTCCCGGCTGCGGCGGCACACCCACGGCATGGGGCCGGCCGAGCTCAGCCACCTCTACGAGTACCACCAGGCGACCCTGCACTCGGTGCGGGAGGGGTTGGTGCTGCTCGACCGCAAGCACCGGGTGGTGCTCTGCAACGACGCGGCCCGCGAACTCCTGTCGCTGGCCGGGGAGGTGGAGCGGCGGCCGATCGACGGGCTGGGGCTGCCGGCGGCCCTGGTGGCCGCCGTGCTCGGGCAGGAGCCGGTCCGGGACGAGGTCCACCTCACCGCCGAGCGGGTGCTGGTGCTCAACACCTCCACCATCGGCACCGGCCTCGGCCGGGTCGTCACCCTCCGCGACCACACCGAACTGCAGTCGCTCACCGGCGAGCTGGACTCCGTGAAGAGCTTCACCGAGGCGCTGGGCGCACAGGCGCACGAGGCCGCCAACCGGCTGCACGCCGTCGTCTCACTGATCGAACTCGGCCGCCACGAACAGGCGGTGGAGTTCGCCACCGCCGAACTCGAACTCGCCCAGCAGCTCACCGACCGCGTCGTCGCGGCCGTCGGCGAGCCGGTCCTGGCCGCCCTGCTGCTCGGCAAGGCGGCCCAGGCGGCCGAGCGGGGCGTGGAGTTGACGCTCACCGAGGACAGCCGGATCGACGACGGGGTGCTGCCGCCCGGGCTCGCCGCCCGCGACCTGATCACCGTCCTCGGCAACCTGCTCGACAACGCGGTGGACGCCGCGATCGCCGGCGCCGCCGGGCACCCGGACCAGCCCGAGGTCACCGTCACCGCCCGGGTCGACGGCGACCACCTGCTGCTGCGGGTCGCCGACACCGGCGCCGGGATCGACCCGGGCGCGGTGGACGACGTGTTCCGGCGCGGCTGGAGCACCAAGCAGGACGGCCACGGGCACGGCCTCGGGCTCGCCCTGGTCGCCCAGACCGCCCGGCGCAACGGCGGCACGGTCGAGGTCGGCCGGGACCGCGGCGCGGTGCTCACCGTCCGGCTGCCGCTCGCCCGGCAGCCCGAGACGGCGGCGTCGTGAACCGCTCCCCGGACCGGCCCGAGATCTCCGTCCTGGTGGTCGAGGACGACCCCGTGGCCGCCGCCGCCCACACCCTGTACGTCGGGCGCGAGCCCGGCTTCCGCGCCGCCGGGACGGTGCACAGCTGCGCCGACGCGCTGCGCTTCCTGGACCGCGCCCGGGCGGCCGGCCGGCCCGTCGACCTCACCCTGCTCGACCTCTACCTGCCGGACGGCCACGGCCTCCAGCTCTGCGGCACGCTGCGCGCGGCCGGCCACACCACCGACGTCATCGCCGTCACCTCGGCCCGCGACCTCGCGATGGTCCGCCAGGCCGTCTCGGCGGGCGTGGTCCAGTACCTGCTGAAGCCGTTCGGCGCGGCCGCCCTGCACGACCGGCTGGAGCGCTACGCCCGCTACCGCGACACCCTGGGCCGCACCGGCGAGGCCACCGGCCAGGACGAGGTCGACCAGGCGCTCGCCCTGCTGCGCACCCCCGAACGCACCGCCCTGCCGAAGGGGTTGAGCGCCCCCACGCTGGACACCGTCGCCACCGTGCTGCGGGAGGCCCGCACCGGGATCTCCGCGGCGGCCGCCGGAACCGCCGCCGGCGTCTCCCGGATCACCGCCCGCCGCTACCTGGAACACCTCGTCGACACCGGCCTGGCGGCCCGCGAACCGCAGTACGGCAGCGTCGGCCGCCCGGAGCTCTGCTACCGCTGGACGGGCGGCGGCGAGCGGAAGGGCGTCACACCGGGACGAGCATGATCCGCTTGTCGCAGAGCTTCGCCATGTCGTCGAGGTCGCTGGTCAACAGCATGGTGGGCCCGTGCTGCGCCATGGCGGTCGCGGCGACGACGGCATCGATGGCGTACGTGTGGCCGTGCAGTCCGGCGGATCTCAGCAGGACCACGGCCTGGTCGCTGAGCTGCCGGGTGACCTCCTCGATCCGGATCTTCGAGATGACGTAGTGCCAGCGGGGCTGGAGGCGCTGTGGATTCATGGCCTCGACGAGGGTCAGCGTACTGACCACGACCTCGATATCGTGCGTGCGCGCATGCTCCAGTTGGGCACCGACCACTGGGTCGCCCTCGACTCCCAGGGCCAGGCCCTGACGGTCGAGGACCAGCGCGCCCGCGCTCAGCTTGCCTGGGCCTCGTCCGCCTGTTCGGCGAGCCACTGGGCATACCTCCGCTCGGCCTCGTCGAAGTTGCGGGCGGCCCGTGCCCGTGCGGCCTCCGGAATCTCGCCGAAGTTCGCGACGTGGTCGTCCACCAGCTCGGCGAGGCGCTCGCGCGCTATCTGTCTCCTGACGGCGGCGGTGACGTAGGCGCTGAACGAACCCGTGCCCACGATGGAGCGGACATCCTCGGCCACGTCCTCGGGCATCGAGACGCTGTACTTCTTCACCGGACGCGAGGCCGGTACGGGATCCATCGGCTCGGACATGCGGCGATGTTGCCACCACCGGTGGTAACTAGTCGGCGGTCCTGACCGCTCGGGCGAGGTACTGGTCGTCGGTGTCGGTGTACCTGTCCAGGTGCCAGCCGGTGGTGGTCAGGAGGGGGCGGAGGTTGGGTTCGGCGCGGAGGTCGTCGGGGGTGAGCGCGCGGCCGTGGCGGGCGGCCAGGGCGGCCCGGCCGACGGGGTGGAAGAGGGCCAGCACGGCGCCGGGGCGGGTGACGCGGGCGAGTTCGCGCAGGGCGCGGTCCGGATCGTCGAGGTGGGAGATCAGCCCGGCGGCGAAGACGGCGTCGAGGGCGGCGTCCGGGAGCGGGAGGCGGGCGCAGTCGGCGAGCAGCAGGGCCGCGGTGCCGGGGTGGTGGGCGCCGGCCTCGCGCAGCATCTCGGGGGTGACGTCGGCGCCGAGCACCAGGCCGTCGGGGCCGACCGCCGCCCGCAGCAGGGGCAGGGCTCGGCCGGTGCCGCAGCCCGCGTCCAGGACGCGACCGCCCGGGCGCAGGCCGAGGGTGGCGACGGCGGCGGCGTACCGCGGGCCGTCGTCGGGGAACTTGGCGTCCCAGCCGGCCGCGCGGGAGGCGAAGAACGCGCGGGTGCGGGCCAGGTCGGCGGAGTGCTCGGCGTCGCGCCCGGCCGGATCGGGGGCGCCGGGGGCGGGGGAGGGTGAGGGCGGCATGGGGGCGAGAGTAGCGCGCGGGCCGTAACCGGCGGGCGGTTCACTCGTTGGGGAGGCGGGTCCCGCGTCACCCGCTCGGGTGGTTCTCGCCTCCCGGAGCCCGGCCGGCCAGGTCAGGGAAGTAAAGTTAGGCTTACCTAACTTCTTGGAGTCAGCCTTGACGCTCGCCGCCGTCCCCGCCACCGGGCCCGCTGCCGTCCCCGCCCAGGCCCCGGGCGACGCCATCCTGCGCCGCCAGCGCGTGCGCGAGTCCGCCGCCCGCACCTACGCCCGCTCGTTCCCGATCGTCCCGGTGCGCGCCCACGGCATGACGGTCGAGGGCGCCGACGGCCGCCGCTACCTGGACTGCCTCTCCGGAGCCGGCACGCTCGCCCTCGGCCACAACCACCCGGTGGTGCTGGAGGCGATCCGCCGCACCCTGGACAGCGGCGCGCCCCTGCACCTGCTCGACCTCGCCACCGCCGAGAAGGACGACTTCACCACCGCCCTGTTCGAGAGCCTGCCGCCGGAGTTCGCCCGACAGGCCCGGGTGCACTTCTGCGGGCCCGCGGGGACGGACGCCGTCGAGGCGGCGCTCAAGCTGATGCAGACCGCCACCGGCCGCTCCGGCGCCCTCGCCTTCACCGGCGCCTACCACGGCATGACGGCCGGGGCCCTGGCGCTGACCGGCAACGTCGCCGTCAAGGAGCCCCTGCCGGGCGGCGGCGAGGTGGTCCGGCTGCCCTACCCGTACGGCTACCGCTGCCCGTTCGGCGTCGGCGGCGAGGCCGGCACCGAGCTCGCCGCGACCTACGCCGAGCGGCTGCTGGACGACCCCTCGGGCGGGGTGGTCCGGCCCGCCGCGATGATCCTGGAGGCCGTCCAGGGCGAGGGCGGCGTCGTCCCCGCCCCCGACGGCTGGCTGCGCGCGATGCGCCGGATCACCGCCGAGCGCGGCATCCCGCTGATCGTCGACGAGGTGCAGACCGGGGTCGGCCGCACCGGTGCGATGTGGGCGGTCGAGCACAGCGGGATCGTCCCGGACGCCATGGTGCTCTCCAAGGCGCTCGGCGGCAGCCTGCCGCTCGCCGTCGTCGTCTACCGCGAGGAGTACGACCGCTGGCGGCCGGGCGCGCACACCGGCACCTTCCGCGGCAACACCCTCGCCATGGCGGCGGGCGCCGCCACCCTGCGGTACGTCGCCGCGAACGGCCTGGCCGCGCGGGCCGAGCTGGTCGGCGCCCGGATGGTCGAGCGGCTGCGGGCGCTGGCCGGTGAGCTGCCGGTGATCGGCGACGTGCGCGGGCGGGGGCTGATGCTGGGCGTCGAACTCGTCGACCCGGCCGCCGAACCGGACGCCTGCGGGGCCCGCCCGGCCGCGCCCGCGCTCGCCGTCAAGGTCCGGGAGGCCTGCCTGGCCCGCGGCCTGATCGTCGAACTCGGCGGCCGGCACGACGCCGTCCTGCGGCTGCTGCCGCCGCTCACCATCACCGACGAGCAGGCCGCCGCCGTGCTCGACCGCCTGGCCGACGCCATCGCGGCGGCCGCGGCGGGCGTACGGTGACGACCCCGGTCGAGCCCGGCCGCCCCGACCGGGAGCCCGCCCGCCTCGCCGCGGTGTCCGGAACCGCCCCGGCCCCCGCCCCCGACGCGCTGGCCGGTGGCACCGGCGGCGGCGCGGCGCTCGCCCCGCTGGTCGCCGAGGTGCTGGCCGCGCTGGCCGCCGGAGC
>NZ_JBHWUI010000237.1:0-9331 GCF_042737525.1 Kitasatospora sp. NPDC059973
CACCGGCCCGGGGCGCACGGGCCGCCGCGCCGGCCGCCCGCGCACCGCGCGCGGGCCGCTCGGCCACCGGCGGCAGGGTGCCCTTGAGCGGGCCCCACTCGTTCGGGTCCGGGACGCCGGGCGGCTGCATCTTGCGCCGCGCCGGTCCGTCACCGTGGTCGGACTCGCCCGGCTCCTTGGCGCCCGGCCAGGCCTTGGCGACCCGGGCCGCGAGCACGAACTCCTTGCGCAGCGGGAACCCCTCGAAGCCGTCCGGCAGCAGCAGGGTGACCAGGTGGGGGTGCCCGGGGAAGTCGATGCCGAACATCTCGTGCGTCTCGCGCTCGTGCCAGCCGGCGCCCGCGTACACCTCGACGGCGGTCGGCAGGGCGGCCCCCGCCCGCGCCACCCTGGTGCGCAGCGCCAGGTGCCGCACCCCGGGGCCGTCCGCGGCGGCCAGGTGGGCGACCACCGAGAAGCCCTCGGCCAGCTCGTCGACGGCGCTCAGCCAGTCGAAGAACCGCAGGCCCAGGACGTCCCGGGCCGCGGTGAGCGCCTCGATCCAGTGCTCGGCGGGCACGTCGACGGTGACCAGCCCGTACGCCTCGGCGCCGGTGGCCCACTCGCCGACCGACGCCGCGTACTGCTCGGCGGTGCTCACGAGACGCCTCCTTCGGACGGCCCGGGGCCGGCCACCAGCGGGCGGCGCAGCGCGCTCGCGGGCGCGGCGTACCGGCCGGGCAGCGACTCGGCGGCGATCTTCTCCTGGAGCTTGAGGATGCCCTGGAGCAGGGCCTCCGGCCGGGGCGGGCAGCCGGGCACGTAGACGTCGACCGGGATGATCTGGTCGACGCCCTTGGTGACGGAGTAGGAGTCCCAGTAGGGGCCGCCGGAGTTGGAGCAGGCGCCGAAGGAGATGACGTACTTCGGCTCGGGCATCTGCTCGTAGAGGCGCTTCACGGCGGGCGCCATCTTGTCGGTCACCGTCCCCGAGACGATCATCAGATCGGCCTGCCGGGGGCCGGGCGCGAACGGAATCACACCCATCCGGATGAAGTCGTGCTTGGCCATCGACGCGGCGATGAACTCGATCGCGCAGCAGGCGAGGCCGAAGTTGAAGCACCAGAGGCTGTAGCGGCGGCCCCAGTTCAGGACGACCTTGACCGGGTCCGGCGCCAGCCGGGCGAGCGGGCCGAGGCTGCTCCGCCCGACGGCCGCACCGGGGCGCGACGGGTCCGGCAGACCGAGCGGTACCGGGCCCCCGGCCCCCTCGGCGCCGTGCGCGTGCGAGTGGTTGTGGGTCACGTCCATTCCAGAACGCCCTTCTTCCAGGCGTAGAGCAGCCCGACCGCGAGGAAGCCGATGAAGACGAACATCTCGATCAGCGTCCCGGCGCCGTAGCCGGCGGCGGCGAAGACGGTCGCCCACGGGAACAGGTAGATCGCGTCCACCGCGAAGATCACGTACAGGAAGGCGTAGACGTAGTAGCGGATCTGGGTGTGCGCCCAGTCCTCTCCCACCGGGTCCACGCCGCACTCGTAGGCGAGGAGTTTCTCCGGCGAGTACACCACCGGCCGCAGCAGCCGGTTGGCGGTGAACGCCACGGCGACGAAGAGCACGCCGACGACGGCGAGCAGGCCCATCGCGGCGTACGCGTCGAAGTAGCCGCTGCCGGCGGCCGGGTCGGCCGCGACGGCAGCTGCCGGCTGCCCCTCCATGCCCCTCGCCTCCACATCGCCTGGGAAAACCGCCCTCACGGCAGTTCTACGACGTTTCTTTACACGGTCATAACCATCGCCAATGCGTGAGTCTAAGTGCACGGCCGTGGAGCACCGCATCCCGCCCGATCCGCAAGACGACCGATGGACATTCGGTGGACGACCGCGCCCGCCGGCCGCCCCGGCCGGGGGTGGGGATAACCCCCGGGTGGGAAGACGTATCACCCCCATGGCCCCGCGCGCCCCCGACCGGGGAAGCTTGGATCACCAGCTCGACCCCAAGGGACGGTAGATCCGACATGAAGCCACTGCACCGCCGCGCCGCGGATGCCCTCAAGGAGCAGGACGCGGGCCCCGAGCGCGCGCCGCTGTACGGCGCGCGGATGTGGCGGCAGGCCGGGCAGCTGATGCTCAATCTGCCGCTCGGCCTCGCCGGGTTCGTCTTCACCGTCGTCCTGCTCTCCGTCGGGCTGGCGCTCTCCATCACCGTGATCGGCCTGCCGCTGCTGGCCGCCGGGCTGGCCGGATGCCGACTCCTGGGCGCCCTCGCCCGCCGCCGGGCCCGCTCGGTGCTCGGCTCCGAGGTGCGCGAGCCGGAGCCGGTGCGCCGGAACCGGCCGGGGATCACCGGCTACGCGATCGCCTACCTCACCGACCCGCTCAGCTGGCGCTCGGCGCTCTACAACGTGCTGCTGCTGCCCTGGGGCCTGCTGAGCTTCGCGGTGACGCTGATCTGCGTGATCGTCGGCTGGCCGGTGCTGCCCTGGGTGGTCCGCTTCCAGGCGGCGATCGACCGGATGCTGGTGGAGGTCCTGCTCTACCCGGGCGCGCTCTCCGAGCGGGTGCGGGAGCTGGAGGACGACCGCGGCACGGTGATCGACACCGCCGCCGCCGACCTGCGCCGGATCGAGCGCGACCTGCACGACGGCGCCCAGGCCCGGCTGGTGGCCCTGGCGATGGACCTCGGCATGGCCAAGGAGAAGCTGAGCGAGACCGAGACGCCCGAGGACGTGGCGGCCGCGGCCCGGATGGTCGGCGCCGCGCACGGCGAGGTGAAGCTGGCCCTGCAGGAGCTGCGCGACCTGGCCCGGGGCATCCACCCGGCGGTGCTCACCGACCGGGGGCTGGACGCGGCGCTCTCCGCGGTGGCGGCCCGCTGCACGGTGCCGGACGGGGTCAAGGTGCACGTCGAGCTGACCGCCGCCGACGGCACGGTGGAGCGCCCGGACTCGGCGGTCGAGGGCATCGCCTACTTCACCGTCAGCGAGCTGCTGACCAACATCTCGAAGCACGCCCGCGCCCGCTCCGCCACGGTGGACGCCTGGCGGGCCGGCGACCAGCTGATGCTGCTGGTCCGGGACGACGGCAAGGGCGGCGCGGCCGCCTACCCGGGCAGCGGCCTGGCCGGGCTGGCCGAACGGATCCGGGCGGTGGACGGGGTGTTCCTGGTGGAGAGCCCGGACGGCGGGCCGACCACGGTCACCATCGAGCTCCCCTGGCGCACCCGCGCCGCCCGCCGCTGACCGTTCCTCCGGGCACCCCCCGCCGGACACGACAACGGGCCGGGACTCCGTCGAGGCAGTGACGGAGCCCGGCCCGTACCCGTGCGGCGGCCGCCCGCCGACCCTTGCGCGGTGCGCGGGCGGCCGCCGCCGGGGACCCGGGGGGCCAGGGCTTGTCCCGCCCGGCCCTAGGGCGTTTCCAGCGTGCCGAGGGTGACGTCGGCGGTCTTGGCCTGGCCGTCCCGGGTGTAGCCGACGGTCGTCGTGGTCCCCGGGGTGAGCGAGGCGAGCGCGCTGGTGAGCCCGTTCAGCGAGTCGACGGTGGCGTCGCCGACCTTGGTGATCACGTCGCCGGGCTGGAGCCCCGCCGAGGCGGCCGGCCCGCCCGCGCTGACGGCCACCACCACCGCCCCGGCCGGGCGGAAGTTCTGGTCGAAGTACGTCCGGGCGGTGACCCCCAGCGCGGCCCGGCCGGAGTTGGTGACCTTGCCGTCCTTGATCAGCTGGTCGGCGATGCTCGTGATGGTGGACGCCGGGATGGCGAAGCCGATACCGGGCGCGGCGGCCCCGTTGGCCTCCGGCTCGGTGGCGGCGAGCGTGTTGATGCCGATGACCTGGCTGTTCAGGTTGACCAGCGCGCCGCCGCTGTTGCCCGGGTTGATCGCCGCCGAGGTCTGCACCATGTTGCCGATGGTGGCGCCCGGCGAACCACCGCCCTGGGGCTCCGAGACGGTCCGGCCGGTGGCCGAGACGATGCCCTGGGTGACGCTGCTGGACAGGCCCAGCGGACTGCCCATCGCCAGGGTGATCTGCCCCAGCTCGACCTTGGCGGAGTCCCCGAAGACGGCCGGCTTGAGGGCGCTCGGCGGGCTGGTCAGCTTGATCACCGCGAGGTCGGAGTCCGGGTAGGAGGCGACCAGCGTGGCGTCCAGGGCCTTGGTGCTGTTGGCCAGCGTGACGGTGAAGGTGGTGGCGGTGCCGACCACGTGGGCGTTGGTGACGATGTCGCCCTTGTTGTCGTAGACGATCCCGGAGCCGAGCCCGGTCGCGGTGGTGATCTGCACCACCGAGGGCAGCACGTCGGCGATCACCTTCTGGTAGGCGTCCTGGAGCTGGTTGCCGCCGGCCGGCTGGGCGGAGGACGACGAGGACGCGCCGGGGGTGGTGGCGGTCGACGAGGAGGAGGACGATCCGCTGCTGCACCCGGCCACCGTCAGCGCGGTCAGCGCGGCGACGGCCAGCGGCCCGGTCAGTCGCCCGCCGAACGCCCGGGGGCCGGTGGGGCGCGGCCCGGCCGGGAGCGGGCGGGTGGGTTCCTTCTTTCGGTTCACCTGGGCTGCCTCCGATTCCATCGGCCGTACCGGGGCCGTCGAGATCCGTGCGGAACCATCGAGATCACAGAGATCTTTGTCAGCATTTCACCGATATGTCCGAATCATTGCCCCGACGCGCCCGTCACCGGGCACGACCTGGGGCAAGGCGGACAAGCCCTAGGATTCACGCCATGACTTGGTTGATCACCGGTGGTGCCGGGTACATCGGCAGGCACGTGGTGCACCAGCTGGTCGAGGCCGGCGAGCGGGTGGCGGTACTGGACGACCTCAGCACCGGCGACCGCGCCCGGTTGCCGCGGGGAGTCACCCTGATCGAGGGCTCCACCCTGGACCGCGCCGCGCTGGACACCGCCCTGCGCTCCCAGGACATCGCGGGCGTGCTGCACTTCGCGGCGAAGAAGCGCGTCGGCGAGTCGGTGGAGCGGCCGTTCTTCTACTACCGGGAGAACCTCACCGGCCTGCAGAACGTGCTGGAGGCCGTCGCCGAGGCCGGGGTTCCGCGCTTCCTCTTCTCCTCCTCCGCCGCCGTCTACGGCATGCCCGATGTCGAGCTGGTCACCGAGACGGCCCCCTGCGCCCCGATGAACCCCTACGGCGAGACCAAACTGGCCGGCGAGTGGCTGGTGTCCGCGGTCGGCCGGGCGCACGGCATCTCCACCGTCTCGCTGCGCTACTTCAACGTGGCCGGCGCCGCCTCGCCCGAGCTCTCCGACGAGGGCGCCTACAACCTGATCCCGATGGTCTTCGAACGGCTCACCGCCGGGCGCGCCCCACTGATCTTCGGCGCCGACTACCCCACCCCGGACGGCACCTGCGTCCGCGACTTCATCGACGTCCGGGACATCGCCTCGGCCCATGTGGCGGCCGCCCGGCGGCTCGCCGCCGACCCGCCCGGCGAGACCTCGCTGGTCCTCAACATCGGCCGCGGCGAGGGCGTCAGCGTCCGGGAGATGCTGGACGTGATCGCCCGGGTCACCGGCTACGACACCACCGCCGAGGTCACCCCGCGCCGCGCCGGCGACCCGGCCCGGGTGGTCGCCTCCGCCGAGCTGATCCACCGCGAGCTGGGCTGGACGGCCCGCCACGGGGTCGAGGAGATGGTGACCTCGGCCTGGGAGGGCTGGTGCGCCCGGCACCCGGGGGCCCGCAGGCGGTAGGGCCCGCCCTCCGGGTCCCGCCTGCGGGGCGTTCGGGACGGCGGCTCAGTGCGAGGGCACCGCCGTGCCGTAGAAGGCGTCCAGCGCGTACACGCAGCGGTCCTTGCTGCCGACGAAGACCCGCCCGCCGACCGCCACCGGCGAGCCGGTCAGCTCGCCCTTGGTGCCGAGCTCCCACCGCAGCTGACCGCTCACCAGGTCCAGGGTGTGCAGTGAGTGGTCGCGGCTGCCCAGGTGGACCAGGCCGTCGGCGACCGCCGGCGAGCCGACGATCTCGCCCCGCGCGGTGTAGCGCCAGCGCTCCCGGCCGGTGGCCGCCTCGAACGCGTAGAGCACGTCCCCGCTGCCGACCAGCACCATGCCGTCCCCGACGACCACCGGCTCGGCGCCCTGCCGGTTGCCGGTGGCGGCGCGCCAGCGGTCCCGGCCGGTCGCCGCGTCGAGCGCGTAGACCGTGCCGAGGTAGTCGGCGACGTAGACCGCGTCCGCGTCCAGCGTCGGCGGGGTGAAGAGCACCACCGGCGCCTCGAAGCGCCAGCGCTCGGCGCCGCTGGCCGCGTCCAGCGCGTACACCCGGGTGCCGGCCGCCACGTACAGCACGCCGGCCCGCTCGGCGGGGCGCGACGGCACGTCCTCGCCCACCGGGAAGGACCAGCGCAGGCCCGCACCGCGCGGATCGACGCAGCGCAGCCGCCCGCCGCCGTAGTAGTACGCGGCGCCGCCCACCAGGGCCGGCCCGGACTGCGGGTTCTCGTAGTCCTGCTGGGCGTCGTCGGCGCGCCACAGCTCGGCGCCGCCGGCCGCCGAGCGCAGCTGCACCCCGCCGCCCCGGACGCCGCAGCAGAGCACGCCGTCGGCGGCGTCCAGCGAGTAGACCCAGCCGTCCAGCGAGTTGCGCCAGCGCTCGGTGCCGTCCGCGACGTCCACCGTGTACAGGTGCGGGCCGTCGGCGGCGTGCACCCGGCCGGCGTCCACCGCGAGCGCCCAGGCGACGTCCCGGGTCTTGTAGCGGCGCTGGCCGGAGGCGACGTCCAGGGCGTGCACCTCGAAGCTGGAGACGAAGAGCGTGCCGTCGGCGACCACCGGGGTGCCCCAGACGTCGTTGGACATCCGGAACCGCCAGGGGCGCCAGCGGGCGGCCTGGACCGGCGGCGGCGTGGCCCGGCGGACCCAGTCCGTCTCGGCGGGCGCGGCCCCCGGCCCGGCCTGCTCGGCGCGCGGACCCGGGCCTATCCGGACCGAGGCCCCGGGCAGCCGGACCTCGGCGGCGCTCTCCCCGGCGACCGGGGCCCGGTGGCGGCGGGGGGCGGCGAGCTTCTCGGTGGCGGCCTCGGTGTCCGGCCCGGGCAGCGCGTGCACCGGCCCGGGCGCGGGCGGGGCGTACCGCTCGGCGGGGTGCCGGGTGCGCGGGTCGTCCTGCGCGGGGCGCTGGGGCGGCAGCGCCTGGTGCTGGTGGGGCGGCGGGGCCGGCTGCGGCGGCACCGGCGCGGGCGCCGGAGCGGGGGCGGGCGCCGGGGCCGGGCGGCGGCCGCGCTTGCGTTCGATCAGCTCCAGCGCGTTGGCCGGCAGCCAGTCCCCCGCCTCGCCCGAGGCGTCGTCACGGGAGAACAGGTGCGGGGCCAGCTCGGCCTGGATCTGCGCCGGTGAGGGCCGGTGCTCCGGGGAGGGCCGCATGCAGGCGCGCACCAGGTCCACCAGCTCGGCCGGCAGGCCGGAGAGGTCAGGCTGGTCGCGCAGCAGCTGGAAGACCGTCTCGACCGGGTTGGCGCCCCGGTACGGCGGGTGCCCGGTGGCGCAGAAGACCAGCAGCGACCCGAGCGAGAAGACGTCGCTGGCCCCGGTGACGCCACGGCTGTCCCGGGCCTGCTCCGGCGACATGTACGCCGGGGTGCCGACCGCGACGTTGGTCATGGTGAGCCGGGTGCTGGAGACGCCGGCGGCGATGCCGAAGTCGATCACCCGCGGACCGTCCTCGACCACCAGCACGTTGGAGGGCTTGAGGTCACGGTGGACCAGCCCGGCCGCGTGGATGGACTGGAGCGCCTCCGCGATGCCCGCCACCAGCCAGCGCACCGCCCCCGCGGGCAGCGGCCCGCACTCGGTGACCAGGTCCTCCAGGGACGGCGCCGGGACGTACGCGGTGGCCAGCCAGGGCACCCGGGCGTCGGCGTCGGCGTCGACCACGGCGGCGGTGTAGAACCCGCCCACCGTCTTGGCGGCCGCGATCTCCCGGGCGAAACGGACCCGGAACAGCTCGTCCTCGGCCAGCTCCCCCCGGACGGTCTTGATGGCCACTCGCCGGCCGGACGCGGAGCGCGCCAGGTAGACCAGGCCCATCCCGCCCGCGCCGAGCCGCCCCAGCACCTCGAAGGGCCCGATCCGCCTCGGATCGTGCGCCGTCAGCTGGTCCACTCCGCTGCCACCTCCCCGTCTTCCGCACCCGCCACGGGGTGCCGCAGCCGATTCTCCAATGCCGCCCCGGTCAACTCCAACCTCCCCCGCCCAGAGGCCCCTCCGGCTCACCGTCCGGTCAGTGCCGCCGGAACGGCCGGATTCTGACGCCCGCTCCGCCTGCGGCTTGCACACGAGATGCCCGCAACTCTTTTTCGGGCACCTCGGATCCGGCCCCAGTCGTCACGCTCTGTCACTCGACCACCCCTCAGTGGAGGGTCCGTCACGCTGTGGGGTCATAAGCACACGGGGGGGCTTCAACAGGCGCCTCCGGAGCTCGATGAATATCCGTCCGAAGTCGTTCACGCCCCCTATAGCAACCCCCCGTGCGGAGTAATAGTCGCATCACCGAATCGCGCCAAGATCGTGCCACGGTAAGCTGACGGCATGACAGGACAAGTTCGCACCGTCGACGGTCGCGTCGCCGGGCGACGCGGACAGGAGACGCGGCAGAAGCTGCTCGACTGCCTCCGCGAGATGCTCAGCACGTCGCCCTATCGGGACGTCAAGGTCATCGACGTCGCCCGTATGGCGGGTACCTCCCCCGCGACCTTCTACCAGTACTTCCCGGATGTCGAGGGCGCAGTCCTCGAAATCGCCGAGGAAATGGCCAAGGACTCCGACACCCTCAAAGAGCTGGTGGCCGGAAAGTCCTGGGCAGGGAAGTCCGGCACGACCACTTCGGAAGAACTGGTCGACGGATTCCTCGCCTTCTGGCGCAAGAACGACGCCATTCTCCGAGTGGTCACGCTCGGTGCCGCCGAAGGGGACAAGCGGTTCTTCAAGATCCGCATGACGGTCCTCAACGCGGTCGCCAAGCCCCTCACGGAGGCCGTCAAGGAGCTCCAGACGAAGGGCCAGGCCGACAAGTCGCTCGACCCGGCCGCCGTCGCCGGCTCGCTGGTCTCGCTGCTCGCCTCGGCGGCCGAGCACCAGAAGGCGTTCACCTCGTGGGGCGTCAAGGTCAAGGACCTGAAGCCCAACCTCGCTCCCCTGGTGTACCTGGGTGTCACCGGCAAGAAGCCGCCCAAGTAGACCGATCCCGCCTACCCACCCATCCGCTCCGCACGCAGCCCCGGCCTCCTGTCCGGGGAACGACGGACGGCGGCCGTGTCCTCGGGGGAGGTCCGCCGACGTGCCGCAGCGTGCCAGACATGCCGGTGGGCGGGCACCCGTGCAGGGTGCCCGCC
>NZ_JBHWUI010000238.1:0-9327 GCF_042737525.1 Kitasatospora sp. NPDC059973
TTTATAAGCGTCCGGCGGCGGCGGGGGGGGGGGCGCCCCGCGGGCCGCGGGCCCCGCGCGGGGCGCCCCCCCCCCCGAGGCCGGTCGGGCCCATCGGATCGCCCGAACCGGCGAGAACGCCCGGACCCGCGAGGTCGCGCGGGTGGAGTGGGGACGCCGCCGGCCGGCGGCCGGCCTCCAGCAGTTCCTCCAGCCGCGCGTCCGCCACCGGCTCGACGAAGACCCGGGCCAGGAAGCGGTCCGCGAAGGCGGCGAGCGCCGGGTCGTCCGGGAGGTGGTTGGCCGCGCCCACGCAGACCCGCAGCGGGCTGTGCAGCACGGTGCCGCCGCGCCGGAAGACCCGCTCGTTGAGCAGGCCGAGCAGGGTGTTGAGGACGGCGGTGGAGCCGAGGAACACCTCGTCGAGGAAGGCGATCTCGGCCTCGGGAAGCATCCCGGCGGTCTCGAACTCGATCCGGCCCTCGCGCAGTCGACGCAGGTCGACGGGTCCGAACAGCTCGTTGGGCTCGGTGAACCGGCCGAGCAGGTACTCGAAGTAGCGGCCGCCGAGCTGACCCGCGATCCGGCGGACCGCCTCGGACTTGGCCGTGCCCGGCGCGCCGACGACCAGCAGGTGCTCGCCGGCCACCGCGCACAGGACCACCACTTCGGCCACGGTCTCGCGGTCGATCATTCCCTGCCCGGCGGCGGCGACGGCGTGCCCGATCAGCTCGGCGTCGGCGGCGTCGGCGGCATGGGCGGTTGCGGTGGCGCTGGTCTCGGTCACGAGCACCGGAGTCTACGGGCGGCTCCGCGGCGCCCACCAACCGGTTTCCGGGCTGCCCGCCCGCGGCATCCAGACCCCCACGGGTTCGCTGCTCACCGCTGTGGGAGTGATGCGGGCCGGCCGCTCCTTCACTCTCGGGTCTCACGGCAGGCCCGTGTCGGACAGGCTGCGAATCCGCTCGGTCGCCTTCTTCCGAGGGCAAGGCCCCGACCGCCCGACGAGGTGGGCACTCATCGGGTCGGTGAACTGCCCCGGTGCGTGTCCGGAGGACGTCACTGACCTCGGCACTTCAAGGCGTCGGGTGGTGGGAGGTCGAGGTTGGCGGCCACACCGATGAGGGCGCCGGCGGGGCGGGGGCCTCATCGGTGCGGGCCGGCGGATCAGGCCTGCCAGTGCGGCTTGCCGCTGACCATGCGGCAGTAGATCACTCGGCCGCCGGCCTCGTGGGTGCTCTTGCCCAGGTCGGCGTCGCGGCAGAACTGGCCAGCCTTGTAGCAGTTGCCGGCGTTGGAGCGGATCTCGCAGTCGCCGGCGGCCGCCTTGGGCTGCGCGGTCGGCTCCGGGTCCGTCGGCGGCTTCGCGGTGGTCGCCTTGGGCTCCGGCGCGGCCTTGGTGACGGGCGGCTGCGTCTTGGGCGCGGCCGACTGGGGCCTGGCCGTGCTCGGCGCGGTTGGCGGCTCCGCGGGCGGCACCGGCGTGGTCACCGCCGACGGGGTCGCCACGGGCGCGGGCGCGGGCGCGGTGGCCACCGGTGCGGGGGTGGCCGGCGGGACGGTGGCGACGGGTGCGGCCGGGGCCGTGACGGCGGGCGGGGAGGCGGCGGCGGTGGCGCCGTCGGCCGGCGTCGGGTCGCACCCGGTCAGCGCGAGACCGACGGTGAGGACGAGTCCGGCGACGGCGGCCAGGCCGCGACGGCCGCCGCGCGTGCGTGCAGCCGTGCGGGACGACATTCGTGCGGACGTGCGTGAGGGCATGAGGGGAGACACGAGGGGAGACGCTCCGATCCGATGAAAAGATGTTCGGGATTCAATCAGGGTGACCACACGCCACCAGCACATCCCGCACACTTCGTTGGCAGATCGAGACCTTGCGACCACGGAGAGCAACCGGGCCGCCCGGCGCCGATCACCCAGCGCCGATCACCCACGGTCGACCGGCCCCCACGCCCGTCCGGCCCGCGCGCCGCCGTCTCCGCCGGACAGGTCCTGTATCCGCCCGTCCGGTCGCGCTTGCCGGGCTTCGAACCCCTGTGGTGCGTACGGTCGGTGCCGTCCCGACCGAGCCCGGTCGGCGGGCGAAGGGCGGGTCGTCGTCTCTCGCACGGGCGGGAGTACGAGGACAGGGCGAAGGAGACCGGCAGCCGTGCAACGCAAGGGGTGGACCCTCCTCGCCGTCTCCGTGGCGACGTTCATGCTGCTGCTCGACATCACGGTGGTGAACGTCGCCCTGCCGTCGATCCGCAAGGACCTCGGCGCCGACTTCGCCGACCTCCAGTGGGTGTTCGACGCCTACGCGCTCTCACTGGCCGCACTGGTACTGACGTCCGGCTCGCTCGCCGACCGCCTCGGGCGGCGCCGGGCCTTCGCCGCCGGCCTGGTGATCTTCTCCGGCGCCTCGCTGCTCTGCGCCCTGGCGCCGAACCCGGCCTTCCTCAACGTGTCCCGCGCGATCCAGGGCGTCGGCGGCGCGGTGGTGTTCGCGGTGTCGCCGGCCCTGGTCGCCCAGGAGTTCCCGCCCGGCCGCGAGCGGGGCACCGCGATGGGCGTGTACGGGGCGACCATCGGGGTGGCGGTCGCGGTCGGCCCGCTGGTCGGCGGCGGGCCTAGGCCGTGGCGGCCCCACCCCGCGCAGGCCGTGACGGCCCCACCTCTCGGTGGCCGTGACGGCCCGGGCCGGAGACTCCTCCGGGCCCGGGCCGTCACGGTAAGGACGCCCCGCGCCGCTAGCCGATCGAGATCGTGAAGACCTTGTCGGCCCCGTCGGCCGCCCCGCCGTTGTTGTCGGCGTTGGTGGTGGTGAGCCAGAGCCGGTCGGCGCCGGGCACCTTGGACACCGTCCGCAGCCGGCCGTAGGCGCCGACGTAGTACGCGGTCGGCGTCCCGACGTTCTCGGTGTTCCCGTCGATCGGGATGCGCCACATCCGCTCACCGCGCAGCGCCGCCATGTAGACCACGTTGCGCACGATCGCGATCCCGCTCGGCGAGGCCTCGTTGACCGGCCAGCTCGCCTTGGGGTCGGTCATCCCGGCCACGCCGCAGGTGCCCTCGCAGGTGGGCCACCCGTAGTTGGCCCCGGGTTTGACCAGGTTGAGCTCGTCCCGCTTCGAGTCGCCGAACTCCGCCTCCCAGAGCCGTCCGTTGCGGTCGAACGCCAGGCCCTGCGGGTTGCGGTGACCGTAGCTGTAGACGTAGTTGCCGAACGGGTTGCCGGGGGCCGGCTTGCCGTCGGTGGTCAGCCGCAGGATCTTCCCGTTGAGCGAGTTCTTGTCCTGCGCCAGCGAGGACGTCTGGGCGTCACCGGTCGACGCGTACAGGTACCCGTCGGGGCCGAAGGCCAGCCGGCCGCCGTTGTGGTAGCGGTTCTTCCTGATGCCCTGGAGCAGCACCTTGTAGCCGCTCAGCGTGGAGCCGTTGTACGTCATCCGCACGATCCGGTTGCCCTCGGCGGCGGTGTGCATGAGGTACACGTAGTGGTTGCCCGCCCAGTCGGGGTCGACGGCGATGCCGAGCAGGCCACCCTCCCCGTCGGTGGTGACGGCGTTGGGCACGGTGCCGACCGCCGTCTTGGCGCCGCCCGTGGTGAGCCGGAAGACCTTGAAGCTGTCCCGCTCGGTGACCAGCGAGGTGGTGCCGTCCGGCAGCCAGGCGATGCCCCAGGGAATCGTCCACCCCGTGGAGAGGGCGCTCGGGGAGCCCGGGACGCCGCCGTCGGCCGGGCAGGCGCCGGTGGTGAAGGAGACGGGGTCGGACGGCGCCGAGTAGTTACCCGCCGTGTCCCGGGCGACCACCGAGAGCGTGAACGGCGCGTCGCAGGCGAGCCCGGTGACCGCCGCCGAGGTGGCCGGTGGGGTGCCGGTGACGGTCTTCACGACGGCGGAGCCGCTGCGGATCTCGTACCCGACCACGCCCTTGTCGTCCGTCGCGGCGCCCCAGGTCAGGGTGGCGCCGGTGGCGGTGACGGCCGAGACGGTCGGGGTGCCCGGCCGGCCGGGCGCCGGGTCGGTGCCCGCCGTGGTGGTGCAGTCGACGGCGACGCTGGCCGGCGAGGCGTTGCCGGAGGCGTCCCGGGCGATCACGGTGAGGTTGTAGGTGGTGGCCGGGGCCAGCCCGGTGAGCTGCCGGGACGTCGCGGTGCCCGGGGCCTCGGCGAGCTTGTTGCCGTGCTCGTAGATGTCGTAGGCGGCGACGCCGACGTCGTCGCCGGCGGCTCCCCAGCCCAGCGTCAGAGCGTTCGGCCCGACGGCGGAGCAGCTCGGCGCGCCGGGACGGCTCGGCGGGGTGGTGTCGGCCGCCGCGCCCACCCGGAGGCGGTCGAGGTTCGGGCCGCCGTCGGCGGTGGTGGCGGTGGCCCGGATCCGGTTCGCGCCGGCGGCGAGGGCGACGCCGACGGTCTTCTCCGCCCAGGTGTCCCAGTCGGCGGTGGGCGGGAAGGGGACACCGGCGGCGACGACCTTCCCGTTGACCGCGATGTCCATCGGGCGGTTCGCCGTACCGGCGTTGGCGTACCGGAAGGCCAGCGAGGCCGTTCCGGCCGCGGTGGCGCTCACCGTGAACTCGACGGCGGAGCCGGTGGTGTTGGTGTAGTCGACGAAGCCGGTCCCGGTGTACCCGGTGTGGTTGGTGGCCGTCTTCGCCTGCGCGAGCACGGCGTCCTCGGCCTGGTAGTCGGTGCTCGCCGCCGGGGCGGCGGTCGCCGCGGGCGGCGCCGCCACGGCCCCCAGGACCAGGGCGGCCGCGGCGAGCGCCGCTCCGCCGGCCCGGGCGAGCGCCGTCCGCCGGTGCGCCGCGGCTGTCGTGCGCGGGTGTCCGGTGTCGGTCATCACGGCACCCAGTAGTTTCCGGAGGCGACGATCATCGACTGCAGCTGCACGCTGCCGCCGTAGTAGAGGGCCGGGTCGATCGCGGTGCCGGCCAGCTTGGCCCAGAGCGCGTCCAGCCAGGCCTGCGAGCCCGGGTCGGTCATCGCGGTGACCACGAACGGCGCGGTGAAGGCCATGTCACGGCCGTTCTCGAAGACCGTGCCGTTCAGCTTGTAGCCGGTGGCGATGGTCGCCGGGTCGCCGCCCGTCTTGCCCTTGATCCAGGTGTTGATCTTTCGGGCCGAGGCGAGCGAGGCGGCGTCCCCGCTGGTGACGGCGTCCGCGCCGATCCGCCACGGGTCGCGGCAGGCGTTCCAGCTGTAGTCCCCGTCGTGGGGGCTCTCCAGCACCTCGCCGGCGGCGGGCTTGGCGGTGCCGTTGGTGTTGACCACGAAGTCGGCGAGCAGCCCGGTGTTCGGGGCGTAGCCGCTCTGCTGCTTGGTGATCAGGTTCTGGTGGGCGGTGCGGACGGTGTCCCAGGTGGTGTCGCCGGTCGCGGCCCGGAAGGCGCGGAAGTGGTCGATCATCCAGTCCGAGGAGCGGGTGATGTAGTAGGTGGAGTCGCCCGAGGTGGACCAGTCGCCGAGCCGCATCAGGTGGGTCGTGGGGTTGACCTCACTGGCCTTGATCGCGTTGATGTGCTTGACGGCCAGGCCCTTGTAGTCGTACGTCCCGCCGCTGCCCCACTGCCGGTCGGCGAGCAGCAGCCCGTACGCGACGTCCAGGTCCCCGTCGGTCGCCGAGTCGGAGCCGTTGACGCTGCGGCAGGAGGAGTCCTGCTCGGCGGCGAGGAGGTTGGCGTTGTTCACCGACGGGTGGGCGAGCACGAACTTCACCATGCCGTCGAAGACCGTCCGCGCGTTGGCGTCCGCACCGGCCATCAGGGCGGTGACCACCATGCCGTAGCCCTGGCCCTCGGCGACGTACGGGTGGTCGGCGTCCGGCGAGATGGTCTCGTACCAGCCGTTGCCGCAGTTCTGCCGGACGAAGGCGGCCTTCCAGGCGTTGTACTTGTCGATCACCTGCTGGTCGGTCACGGACTGCGCGCCGGAGGGCTTGAGGGTGCCGGCCGCGTACGGGTAGCGGTGGCTGCCGAACGGCACCGCGGGGCCGCCCGGGGCCGGGCCGCTGCCGAGGTCGGCGTCCAGGTAGTCGAGGTTGGCCGTGCCGCCGGTGGTGGTGGAGGTGAGCCGGATCCGGTTGGCCCCGGCGGTGAGCCGGACGGTGAGCGTCGAGGTCGCCCAGGTGTCCCAGCTCCCGGTGGACGGGAAGGCCCGGGCCGGCTCGACCGTGGCGCCGTTGACGGCCACGGCCGCCGGGCGGTTCGCGGTGGTCCCGTTGGAGTAGCGGATGCCGAGCACGGCGTTGCCCGCGCTCGCCGCGTCGACCGTGAACTCGACCCAACTGCCGGTGGCGTTGTCGGTGTTGACGAATCCGGTGCCGGAGTAGCCGCTGTGGTTGGACTCCACCACGCCCTGCGACAGGCCCGCGCCCTCCGCCTCGTAGCGGACCGGCGCGGCCGAGGCCGGCGGGGCCGCGAGCAGCCCGGCGGCCAGGCCGGCCCCCGCGACCAGGGCCGCGGCGCGGCCGCGGTGTCTGGTATTCGGTCGTGTCATCGGAATGCTCCTCAGCCCTGGTACTGGACGACGATCTTGGTGAACTCGTACGGGGACTGCGCGACGCCGCTGCAGGCGTCGGCGTCCGTGCCGGAGCCGCAGGCGCGGTCGCGGTTGACCGACCAGAAGGCGTACCGGGCCAGGTGGTGCTGCTGCGCGTAGCCGAGGATGGTCCGGAAGTCGGCGGTGGTGACCGTCTCGCCCGCCTCGTCGGTCTTCCCGTTCATCGAGGAGACGCCGATGTGCCGGTACGCGGCGTCGTCGCCGTAGCCGTAGGCGCTCTTGACCGCCGCCTTCAGGCCCTCCAGCGCGCTGACCGAGGCCTGGCCCATCGTGCCGCTGTGGCCGCCGAAGTCGAACGGCATGATCACCCAGCCGTCGTTGGCGAGGCCGGCCTGCGCGCCGCGCTTGATCAGGTCCTTCCCGGTGGCGTCCGGGCCGCTCGGGGTAGTGCCCATGGTCACGTAGGTGACGATGCCCGGGTTCTTGGTCTTGACGATCTTCAGGGCGTCGACGACGCGCTGACGGACCGTCGCGTTGGAGAACTCGGTGTCCTCGATGTCGATGTCCAGCGCCTTGAGCTTGTAGGCGTCGATCACCTTCTGGTAAGCGCCGGCGAGCGCGCTCGCGCTGGAGCACTTCTCGCCCAGCTTGTTGCCGCTCCAGCCGCCGACCGAGATCACCACGTCGCCGCCGGCCGCCCGGATGGACTTGATCGCCGCTTCGTCGGACCCACCGGTCAGCGCCCGGCTGCCGTCCCACTTGGGGTTGCAGCCGCCGTCGGAGAGGACGAACGCCAGGGTGAACCACTTCACCCCGGTCGCCTTCATCACGTCGGTGGGCTTCTGCGGGCTGCCCCAGCCCAGGTACTCGTACGGCGCGGCGGCCATCGCGGGCACGGCCGCCGCCGCGGCGGGAGCGACCGGGGCGGCTTGGGCGGCTGTCGCGGCCGGGGCGGCTGTCGCGGTGGTCGCCGGGGCCAGCAGCAGGGCGGCCGAGCCGAGGACTGCGACCACCGACGGGGCGGTCGGACGGACTCCGATAGATATGGGCATGCCAACTCACTTTCGCCGATCCACCGCCTGCGACGGCGGATCGAGGGGGAGACGGGCGAGGCGGAGGGGGGAGCGAAGCGGATGGAAGCGAGGCGGAGGAAGGAGCGGAGCACTCGGGGCGGACGGCGGCGACCACAGCGGGCGCCTACAGAATCGGGGCGGCGCGGCGCGCGGTCAATGGCTTTCGTTAGGAAAGTTTCCCAACTGTCACCGGAGTAACCCCCTTGCCGCCCGAGCGGCTTGACGAAATAAGTAATGCTCCCTAACTTGAACCCCCCGGCACCCCGCCCGGCGCCCCACTCCCCCACGTTCGGAGGCCCCGGTGTCCCCCGGCTTTACCCGAAGAATCGGCCTCTTCCAGGCCACCGCGCTCAACATGAGCCAGATGTGCGGCATCGGCCCCTTCGTCACGATCCCGCTGATGGTCGCGGCCTTCGGCGGCCCGCAGGCCGTCATCGGCTGGATAGCCGGCGCCGTCCTGGCCCTCGCCGACGGCCTGGTCTGGGCCGAACTCGGCGCTTCCCTGCCCGGCGCCGGCGGGACGTACGTCTACCTGCGCGAGGCCTTCCAGTACCGGACCGGGCGCCTGATGCCGTTCCTCTTCGTCTGGACGGCCATGCTCTTCATCCCGCTGATCATGTCCACCGGCGTGGTCGGCTTCGTCCAGTACCTCGGCTACCTCTGGCCCGGCATGACGAGCGGCCAGGGCGACCTGGTCGGGGTCGCGTTCTGCGCGCTGGTGGTGCTCCTGCTCTGGCGGCGGGTCGAGAACATCGCCCGGCTCACCACCGTGATGTGGGGGGTGATGATCCTCTCGGTGCTCGCCGTGATCGTGGCCTGCTACACCCACTTCAGCCCGAGCCGCGCCTTCGACTGGCCCGCGCACGCCGTCGAACTCACCCACGGCCAGTTCTGGATCGGCTTCGCGGCCGGCCTCACCATCGGCATCTACGACTACCTCGGGTACAACACCGCCGCCTACGTCGGCGCCGAGGTCCGCGACCCGGGCCGGGTCCTGCCGCGCGCCATCGTGCTGTCCATCGTCGGCATCATGACCATCTACCTGCTGCTGCAGATCGGCGTCCTGGGCGCGATGGACTGGCACGCGATGCTCGACCCGGAGTCGGTGGCCTCCAGGTCGGTCGCCTCGGCGGTCCTGGAGAGCACCTGGGGCACGGGCGCCGCCCAGGTGGTCACCGTACTGATCCTGGTCACCGCCTTCGCCTCCGTCCTCGCCGGCCTGTTCGGCGGCTCCCGGGTGCCCTACGACGCGGCACGCGACGGCGTCTTCTTCCGGGCCTTCGGCCGGCTGCACCCCAGGCACGGCTTCCCCGTCCTCGGCCTGGCCGCCATGGGCGTACTCACCGCGGCCGGCTTCCTGCTCGGCCGCCACCTCGGCGCCAGCACCGACCACCCCCCGCTGACCCTGCTGATCAACCTGCTCACCACCGTGATGGTGATCGTCCAGGCCCTCGCCCAGATCGTCGCGGTCACCGTCCTGCGCCGCCGCCAGCCCGGACTCGTCCGGCCGTACAGGATGTGGCTCTACCCGGCGCCCGGCGTCGTCGCGGCCGTCGGCTGGCTGGTCATCTACGGCTACGCGGACCGCAACGCGCCCGGCTTCCACCCCGTCGAGTGGTCGCTGGCCTGGGTCGTCGCGGGCTGCGGCGCCTTCCTCCTCTGGGCCCGCGCCGAACGCACCTGGCCCTTCGGCCCCCGCGAGATCCGCGAGGAGTACCTCACGCCGACCGCCACGGCGGACGCCACGGTCTGACCCGTCCGACGACGGCGCGGCGGCCCCGGAGCTTCGGC
>NZ_JBHWUI010000239.1:0-9302 GCF_042737525.1 Kitasatospora sp. NPDC059973
GTCGGCGCGGGCCGCCGCGACCGGCGCCGGCGGCGGACTCGCCGGCCGGCTGGCCGGGCTGGCCGCGGCCGAGCGCGAGGCGCTGCTGCTGGAGCTGGTCCGGACGCACGTCGCGTCGGTGCTCGGCCACGCGGGTGCGGCGAAGGTCGCGGCGGAGCGGGCCTTCAAGGACGCCGGCTTCGACTCGCTGACCTCCGTCGAGCTGCGCAACCGGCTGCGCGAGGCCACCGGCCTCAACCTGCCCGCCACGGCCGTCTTCGACTACCCCACCCCGCTCGCCCTGGCCCGCTACCTGGACGGCGAGTTCGACGGCACGGCGGTCGCGGCGGGCCCGGTGGTACCGGCGGCGGCCGTGCACGATCCGGCCGATCCGGTGGCGATCGTCGGCATGGCCTGCCGGCTGCCCGGCGGGGTGGCCACCCCGGAGGACCTGTGGCGGCTGGTCACCGAGGGGCGGGACGGCGTGTCGCTGTTCCCCTCGGACCGGGGCTGGGGCCTGGACGAGCTGTTCGACGCCGACCCGGAGAGCGAGGGCACCTCCTACGTCAGCCAGGGCGGCTTCCTGCACGAGGCACCGCTGTTCGACCCGGCCTTCTTCGGGATCTCGCCGCGTGAGGCGCTGGCGATGGACCCGCAGCAGCGGCTGCTGCTGGAGACCTCCTGGGAGGCGATGGAACGGGCCGGCATCGACCCGGGCTCGCTGAAGGGCACCGAGGTCGGGGTGTTCAACGGCATCATGGGCGTCGACTACTACGCCGGTGGCAGCGTGCCGCCGGAGCTGGGCGGCTTCGCGCTGACCGGCGCCGGCGCCAGTGTGGCCTCGGGCCGGGTGTCCTACGTGTTCGGCTTCGAGGGCCCGGCGGTCACCGTGGACACGGCCTGCTCCTCGTCGCTGGTGGCGATCCACCTGGCCGCCCAGGCGCTGCGCCAGGGCGAGTGCTCGCTGGCCCTGGCCGGCGGTTCGACGGTGATGTCCAGCCCGAGCATGTTCATGGAGTTCTCGCGGCAGAAGGCGCTGGCGACGGACGGCCGCTGCAAGTCCTACGCGGACGCCGCCGACGGCACCGGCTGGGCCGAGGGCGCCGGTGTGGTGGTGCTGGAGCGGCTCTCCGAGGCCCGCCGCAACGGCCACCCGGTGCTCGCGGTGCTGCGCGGGTCCGCGGTGAACCAGGACGGCGCGTCCAACGGTCTGACCGCGCCGAACGGCCCCTCCCAGCAGCGGGTGATCCGCAAGGCGCTGGCGGCGGCCGGGCTGTCGACGGCCGATGTGGACCTGGTCGAGGGCCACGGCACGGGCACCGTCCTGGGGGACCCGATCGAGGCGCAGGCGCTGCTGGCCACCTACGGTCGCGGCCGTGACCCGGAGCGCCCGCTCTGGCTGGGCTCGCTGAAGTCCAACATCGGCCACGCCCAGGCGGCGGCGGGTGTCTCGGGTGTGATCAAGATGGTGCAGGCGCTGCGGCACGGCGTGATGCCCGCGACCCTGCACGTGGACGCGCCCTCCTCGCAGGTGGACTGGACGGCGGGCGCCGTCGAGCTGCTGACCGAGGCGCGGGAGTGGCCCGAGGTGGACCGGCCGCGCCGGGCCGGGGTCTCCTCCTTCGGCCTGAGCGGGACCAACGCGCACGTGATCCTGGAGCAGGCCCCCGAGGAGCAGCCGGCCGAGGCCGGGCCCGCCCCCGACGCCGTGGTGCCGCTGGTGGTCTCGGCGAAGAACGCCGCCTCGCTGGCGGCCCAGGGCGGGCGGCTGACGGAGCTCGCCGGGGCGACCGCCCCGGCGGCGCTGGCCGGTGCGCTGCTCTCCCGGCGGGCGCTGCTCTCCGAGCGCGCGGTGGTGGTGGCCGGGTCCCCGGCGGAGGCGTCGGCCGGGCTGGCCGCGCTGGCCCGGGGCGAGTCCGCCGCCGGGCTGGTGACGGGCACCGCGGGCACGGTGGGCAAGCTCGTCCTGGTCTTCCCCGGCCAGGGGGCGCAGTGGGCCGGGATGGGCCGCGAACTGCTGGACACCTCACCGGTGTTCGCCGAGCGCATCGCCGAGTGCGCCCGGGCGCTCGGCCCCTGGGTGGACTGGTCGCTGGAGGACGTGCTGCGCGGCGAGGCGCCGGCCGAGGTCCTGGACCGGGCCGATGTGGTGCAGCCCGCGAGCTTCGCGGTGATGGTCGGACTGGCCGCCGTCTGGGCGTCGGTGGGGGTGATCCCGGACGCGGTGCTGGGGCACTCGCAGGGCGAGATCGCGGCGGCCTGCGTGGCCGGTGCGCTCTCCCTGGAGGACGCGGCCCGGATCGTCGCGGTGCGCAGCCGGGTGATCGCCGGTCAGCTGGCCGGGCTCGGCGGGATGGCCTCGGTGGCGCTCTCCGAGGCCGAGGCGCTGGCCCGGTTGGAGCGCTGGGCGGGCCGGCTGGAGGTCGCGGTGGTCAACGGCCCCGCGTCGGTGGTGGTCGCCGGTGACCTCGACGTGCTGGACGAGGCCGTCGAGGTGCTGGCCGCCGACGGGGTACGGGTGCGCCGGGTCGCGGTGGACTTCGCCTCCCACACCCGGCACGCCGAGGCCCTGGAGGAGGTCCTGGCGCAGGCGTTCGCGGACATCCGCGGCCGGGCGCCGCTGGTCCCGCTCTTCTCGACGGTGACCGGTGAATGGGTCCGCGAGGCCGGCGTGATCGACGGCGGCTACGTGTACCGCAACCTGCGGAGCCAGGTCCGCTTCGGCCCGGCGGTCGCCGCGCTGCTCGCCGAGGACCACACGGTGTTCGTGGAGGCCAGTACCCACCCGGTGCTGGCCCAGCCGATCACCGAGGTCGCCGACGGGGCCGGGGTCGAGGTCCTGGTGTCCGGTTCGCTGCGGCGGGACGAGGGCGGCCCGCGCCGCCTGCTGGCTTCGATGGCCGAACTCTTCGTCCGCGGTGTGGCGGTGGACTGGACGGGCGTGCTGCCCGACGCGGCCGGTGGCGCCGAGGTGGACCTGCCGACCTACGCCTTCGACCACCAGCACTACTGGCTCCCGATGACCGCGGCGGCCACCGACGCGACCTCGCTGGGCCTGGCGGGGGTCGACCACCCGCTGCTCGGCGCGGTGGTGGAGGTGCCGGAGACCGGCGGGGTGCTGTGCACCTCCCGGCTCTCCCTGCGCACCCATCCCTGGCTGGCCGACCACGCGGTCGGCGACGTCGTGCTGGTGCCCGGGACGGGCCTGGTGGAGCTGGCCGTCCGCGCCGGTGACGAGGTCGGCTGCGGCACGCTGGACGAGCTGGTGATCGAGGCCCCGCTGATCCTGCCCGAGCAGGGCGGCGTCCGGGTGCAGGTCACCGTCGGCGGTCCGGACGAGGGCGGCGCCCGCACGGTCGCCGTGTACTCGACCCGCGAGGAGGCCGTCGGCGACCCGTGGACCCGGCACGCCACCGGTGTCCTGACGGCCACGGCCCGGGCGGCCGAGTCCCGGTTCGACTTCAGCGCCTGGCCGCCGCCCGGCGCGGAGCGGGTGGAGATCGGCCCCGAGGAGTTCTACGCCAGTCTGCTGGAGCACAACTACGTCTACGGGCCGGTGTTCCGGGGCCTGCGGGCGGCCTGGCGGCGCGGTGACGAGGTCTTCGCCGAGATCGCCCTGCCGGAGGACCACCGGGGCAGCGCCGCCGGGTTCGGCATCCACCCGGCGCTGCTGGACGCGGCCCTGCACGCGAAGGCCTTCCTGAGCACGGGCGACCACCGGACGATGCTGCCGTTCGCCTGGAACGGCCTGGTCCTGCACGCCGCGGGCGCCTCGTCGCTGCGGGTGCGGGTCGCCCAGCCGGCGCCCGACGCGCTCTCGCTGGAGGCGGTCGACGAGGCCGGCGGCGCCGTCCTGACGGCCGACTCGCTGGTGTTCCGTCCGGTGTCCGCCGAGCAGTTGGGCGCGGCGGCGGGCCGTGCGGGCGGTGACTCGCTGTTCCGGGTGGACTGGACGGAGGTGCTCCCGGACGGGGCCGCCGGTTCGCCGTCCTGGGTACGGCTGTCCACCGCCGAGGAGGTGGCCACCCTCGCGGAGGACGCGCTCTCCGGGGCGGCCGTCCCTGAGACGGCGATCCTGGAGGCGGTCACCGGCGGCGACGCGGACACCCCGCTGGACGTGACGGACCGGGTGCTGGAGGTCGTCCAGACCTGGCTGGCCGGCGCCGGGCTGGAGGAGACCCGGCTGGTGGTGGTGACCAGGGGCGCGGTGCCCGCCGGCGGCGACGCCACGGTGACGGACCCGGCCGGCGCCGCCGTCTGGGGTTTGGTCCGCGCGGCGCAGGCGGAGAACCCGGACCGGATCGTGCTGCTGGACACCGACGCGTCCGACCTGTCGGAGGTCGAGCCGCTGCTGGGGCCGGTGCTGGCCGTCGGCGAGCCGCAGGTCGCGGTGCGCGGTGCGGCGCTCCACGTGCCCCGGCTCGCCCGGGCCGGCGCCGTCGACCGGGCGGAGCCGGTGCTGGACCGGGCGGGGACGGTGCTGGTCACCGGTGGTACCGGGTCGCTGGGTGCGGTGCTGGCCCGGCACCTGGTGACCGAGCACGGGATCCGGCATCTGGTGCTGACCAGCCGGCGGGGCCTGGAGGCTGAGGGCGCGCGGGAGTTGGTGGCCGAGCTGTACGCGCTGGGCGCCGAGTCGGTGGCGGTGCCGGCCTGTGACGTGACCGACCGGGACGCGGTGGCGGAGCTGCTCGCCGCCGTCCAGCGCGACGGCCGCCGGCTGACCGCGGTACTGCACGCCGCGGGCCTGTTCGACGCGGGCGTTATCGGCGAGGTCGACCGGGAGCGGCTGGAGCGGGTGTTCGCGGCCAAGGTGACCGCGACCCGGCACCTGGACGAGCTGACCCGCGAACTGGCCCCGGAGTTGGACGCGTTCGTGGTCTACTCGTCGGTGTCGGCGGTGTTCCTTGGCGCGGGCACCGGCGCCTACGCGGCGGCGAACGCCTACATGGACGGGCTGATGGCCCGGCGCCGGGCGGCCGGTCTGCCGGCGCTGTCGCTGGCCTGGGGCCTGTGGGAGCAGGAGACCGGCATGGCGGCCGGCACCGACGACCTCACCCGCAGCCGGCTGAACCGGCGCGGCGGTCTGCTGGGCATGACCCCGGCCGAGGGCATGGAGCTGTTCGACACCGCGCTGCGCGGTGACCGGGCGCTGCTGGTGCCGGCCAAGCTGGACCTGCGTGCGCTGCGCGCCGACGCCGCGGCCGGGCGCGAGGCACCGCCGCTGCTGCGCGGGCTGGTGCGCGCGAGCCGGCAGCTGGCCCGGGCCGCGGTCTCGGGGGACGAGCGGCGCAAGCTGGCCGAGCGGCTGGCCGGGCTGCCCGGCGCGGAGCGCGCGGCGCTCCTGCTGGACGTGGTCCGGGCCCAGGTCGCCGTCGTCCTCGGCTACAGCGCGTCCCACCACATCGACGTGGACCAGGGCCTCTTCGAGATCGGCTTCGACTCGCTGACCGCGCTCGAACTGCGCAACCGGCTGGGCGAACTGATGGGGGCGAAGCTCTCGGCCGGTCTTGTTTTCGATCACCCGACGCCGGGGATGATTGTCGCGCACATGCAAGAGCGCATGTTCGGCGACGGCACGGGGGGTGTCACGGCCATCTCGGTCTGAGCCGCCACGGCCGGGCCCCTGCCGCAGCCCCGGAGCGGCCCGGCGAGCGGCCCGGCGGACAAGCCGATGAACGACCCCGATGAACGACCCGACGAACGCCCCACTGAACGGCCCCGAACGAGCGGGCCCTGATCCGGCTCGCGGACGAGAGAGGAGATGACGACGTGTTCGACGCGGACGCCTACCTCCGGCGCATCGGTTGCGCCGGGCAGACGCGCGTGGACATCGAGACGCTGCGCACCCTGCACAAGCGGCATCTCATGGCGATCCCGTACAACATCGCCGCCCAGGACTTCACCGACGGCATCAACCTCGTCGACCTCGACGAGGACGCCGTGTTCGAGACGGCCGTCGTCGAGGGACGGGGCGGTACCTGCTTCCAGCTGAACCGGCTGTTCTTCCGGCTGCTCGGCACCCTCGGCTACGAGGTCTCCCTGATGGCGGCCAGTACCGCCGAGGGCAGGGAGAACTTCGGCACCGAGATCGAGCACATGTTCGTCCGGGTGGCGCTGGACGGCGCCGAGTGGCTGGTCGACGTGGGCTACCCGGGGCCGTCCTACCTCGAACCGCTGCTCGTCACCGACGCGGTGCAGACCCAGTACGGCTGCCAGTACCGGCTGGTGGACCGGGGCGACGGTGAGACGGCGCTGCAGCGCCGGGGGCGGGTGACCCGCTGGAGCGTGGTCTACACCTTCAAGCTGCTGCCCCGGCGGTGGAGCGACTGGAAGGCACTGGAGGACCGCGCCCGGGAGAACCCTGCGCCGCCCCCCGAGGGGGACATGCAGGGCGTCCTCTACGGCCGGGCGTTCGAGGACGGCCAGGCCGTCCTGAAGGGCCGCCGGCACCTGACGGTCCGGGACGGACGGGAGCGGGTGCGCACCGTCGTCGACGACGACGAGCACCGCGTGCTCGTCGGCGCGATCGTGTCCGGGGACCTCCCCTGACCGGCGGGAACACCGCCGGGAGAACCCGCGGGAACACCGGCGGGAGCACTCCCGGCAGCACCATTCGCAGACGATGTACGACAATTCTGGAAGGGAATCCAATGGCGAAGAACTCGGCCGATGTGGTTGTCATCGGCGGCGGCCCGGCCGGCGCGGTCAGCGCCTTTGTCCTGGCCAAGCAGGGTCATTCCGTGGTGCTCCTGGAGCGCGACGAGTTTCCGCGCTTCCACATCGGTGAGTCCCTGCTGCCCTACATGATGGGGCTTTTCGACCGGATCGGCCTGCGCGAGGCGCTGGAATCCCGCGGATACGTCCCGAAGTTCGGTGGCGAATTCATCGACCCGACGGAGAAGAAGTTCTTCTCGGGCGTCTTCCGCGCGGACTTCAGCAAGCAGGGCGAGGGGCGCTTCGACCGCGCCTTCCAGGTCGAGCGGGCCCGGTTCGACGCGATGCTCGTCGAGGAGGCGGCCAAGGCGGGCGCCGAGGTCCACCTGGGCGCCGGCGTCAAGGAACTGCTGATGGAGGGCGACCGGATGGTCGGCGTCAGCTACGAGAAGGACGGCGAGGAGCACGAGGTCCGGGCGACCTACGTGATCGACGCCAGCGGCCGGTCCGGGCGGATCGCCAACAAGTTCGGGCTCCGCAAGACGCTGGAGAAGCTCCGGATGGTCGGGGTGTTCCGGCACTACGAGGGCCTCGACGAGAAGCACAACCTCGGGGCCGAGGGCGACATCCAGGTCGGCGCGCACAACGACGGCTGGGTGTGGGCGATCCCGATCTCCAAGGAGGTCATCAGCGTCGGCACCGTCATGCCGCGGGACACCTTCCGGGCGGCGGGCTCGCCGGAGGCGGCGTTCGACGAGCACCTGAACCGGGTGCCGCGGATCACCGCGCGGCTCACCGGCACCCGGCCGAGCATGGACCTCAAGATCGAGACCGACTACTGCTACCACGCGGACACCGTCACCGGCCCCGGCTGGGTGATGGTCGGCGACGCGGGCTGCTTCGGCGACCCGATGTTCTCCGGCGGCGTGCTGGTCGCGACCGCCACCGCCACCCGCGCCGCCGAGACCCTCGACGCGGCGCTGAAGTCCCCGGCGGACGCCGACGCGCTGATCGAGGAGTACTCGAACTACTTCAAGACCGGGTACGACACCTACATCCGGCTGATCCACGCCTTCTACGACGGCGAGCTGGTCTCGGTGGCCGCCGACGCCGGCCGGACCACCTCCCGCGACGCGCTGGAGCGCTACCTGATCCGGCTGATCGGCGGCGACTTCTGGAGCGAGCACAACGCCGTCGCCCAGGAGATGCGCCGGCGCCCGGAGTGGGACACCTTCGCGCCGTTCCAGCGGGTCTTCGGCTGCCCGTCCTACCCGCAGCTCGACGAGCACGACCGCAAGGAGCGGGCCGAGGCCCGCATCCTGCGGGTGACCACCGGCCAGTAACGGCCGGGCACGTCCAGCGCACGCCCGGGATCCCGGCGGCCGACCGCCGCCGGGGCCCCGGGCGCGGATCCGGGCCCGGGCGGCACCGGAGCAGGGGCCCCACCGCGGGCGCACCACCGAAGAGTCGGCGTTCGACGTTCTACAGGACAGGTTGAAGCGGCGTGAGAGAACAAGTTCCGGTGCGCATCGGCGACCGTTCGTACGACGTGCTCATCGGCCCGGGAGTGCGCTCCTCGCTGGCCGAGGTGATCCGGGGGCTCGGTGCCCGGCGGGTGGCGGTGGTGTCGGCGCGCCCCGCCCAGTGGGTGCCCGACACCGGTGTCGAGACCCTGCTGCTGCCCGCCCGGGACGGCGAGCCGGACAAGAACCTCGCCACCGTCGAGGCGCTCTGCGCGGAGTTCGTGCGGTTCGGGCTGACCCGCTCCGACGCCGTGGTCTCCTGCGGCGGCGGCACCACCACCGACGTGGTCGGCCTGGCGGCGGCCCTCTACCACCGCGGGGTGCCCGTCGTGCACCTGCCGACCACGCTGCTGGCCCAGGTGGACGCCAGCGTCGGCGGCAAGACGGCGGTCAACCTGCCGTCCGGCAAGAACCTGGTGGGCGCCTACTGGCAGCCCGCCGCGGTGCTCTGCGACACCGACTACCTGGCGACGCTGCCGCACCGCGAGATGCTCAACGGCCTCGGCGAGATCGCCCGGTGCCACTTCATCGGCGCCGGCGACCTGCGCCCGCTGGCCCTGGCGGACCGGATCGCCGCCAGCGTGACGCTCAAGGCCGGCATCGTCTCGGCCGACGAACGCGACACCGGACTGCGGCACCTGCTCAACTACGGCCACACCCTGGGCCACGCCCTGGAGGTGGCCACCGACTTCGCGCTGCGCCACGGCGAGGCGGTCGCCGTCGGCACGGTCTTCGCGGGCCTGCTCGCGGGCGTCCTGGACCGGATCGACCCCGCCCGGGTGGACGAGCACCGGGCGGTCGTCGCCTCCTACGGCCTGCCCGGCGCGCTGCCCGAGGGCGTGCGGCCGGGCGAACTGGTCGAGCTGATGCGGCGGGACAAGAAGGCCCTGAGCGGGCTGGCCTTCGTCCTGGACGGCCCGGCGGGCGCGGAACTGGTCCACGACGTGCCCGAGCGGGCCGTCCTGGAGGCACTGGCGCGGATGCCGCGCCGGCCGCTCGCCCGGCTCGTCGGGCACGGCGCCGACGGGCCCGACGGGACGGGGGCGGCGGTGTCATGAGGTACTCACCACGGCGGCCGCCCGGCGGCCCGCCGGCCGCGCGGACCGGCCCGGCGCAGCGGCTGCTCGCCGACCGCCTCGCCGC
>NZ_JBHWUI010000240.1:0-9114 GCF_042737525.1 Kitasatospora sp. NPDC059973
CGCCCGCGACGTCGCGGTCGGGCGCGCTCGGGTGCGCGGGGCGTCGTCAGCCGGACCCGGCGACGGTCAGCCGGCACTGGCCGTCCGCCGTGCAGGAGCGCTCCAGGCGGCCCCGCGAGACGGTCTGGATCAGCCCGATCGTCCAGCACATCGGGCATCCGCGCAGGGCGAGCACCCCGATCGGGAGGAGCGGCAGCGCGGCCGGCCCCACCACCGGGAGCAGCGCGAAGGCGCCGATCAGGCCGCCGAACCCCACCGCGCCGCGCACCAGGTGGCGGGGCAGGGACGCACTCGCGAAGTCGGGTCGATCACTCACCGATGCCTCCAAGGACGGTCTCGGGCGCGGCCCGCAGCTCGCAGCGGACGGCCGATCGCGCCCGGTGCAGTCGTGACTTCATCGCCGCGCCGCTCAGCCCCAGCGCGTCGGCGACCGTCCGCCCGTCGAGGCCCTGGATGTCCCGCATGACCAGCACCCGCCGCTGGTCGGCCGGGAGCGCGGCGATCGCCGCCGCCACCCGCCCGGCCTCCAGGCGTCGCAGCACCTCCTCCTCGGCCGACAGCACGGTGTCGTCCCCCGACGGCACGGGGTCGCGCCGCAGTACCCGCGCCCGGCGCAGGCACTCGTTGCGCACGATGCGGAACATCCACGACGCCAGCGCACCGGAGGCCCGCAGCATCCCGATCTTGCGGTACAGGATGATCAGCGCCTCCTGCGCCGCATCCTCGGCATCCTCCGGCGAGGCGCACAACGTCCGGGCGAACCGCCGCACATGCGGGTGCGCCCCCGACACCAGCGCGGCGATCGAGTCGACGTCCCCCCGCTGCGCCGCGTGGACCAGGCGCTCCCCCGGCCAGCCCCCCGCGTCAGCCACGGCCCCGCCCCCGCTTCCTCATCACGACCACGGTGCAGGTGCACAGCAGCAACAGGGCGACAGCCACGGCGATGCCAACGATCACGAGAACCTCCCAGTCCGGTCCGACCCTTTCGTCGGAGACATTCATAAGAGGCACACCCCTGCGCAAAGGATTCAGCCCCGTTCCCGGAGCCGGTCACGGGCGGACCGCCCCGATCAAATCACTGGCACCACGGGCCCCTTTACGTCAGGATGACGATATGAGCAGCATGGAGAAGGGGAACCCCCTCGACACCCGCAACCGGGCCGAGCTGGTGGCGGCCGTCGCCTCCGGCGCCGAGCCGAAGTGGCTGATGTTCTGGGGGCATCAGCCGCAGCAGGACGGTTCGGTCGGGCAGGGGGCGCTGAGCCAGTGGTGGCCGTCCCCCTTCACCGTGGACGGCGTGACGTACGCGAGCGCCGAGCACTGGATGATGGCCGGGAAGGCCCGGCTGTTCGGCGACGAGGCGATCGTGCCGCGGATCCTCGCCGCCCGGACCCCGGCCGAGGCGAAGAAGCTGGGGCGTCAGGTGCGGGGGTTCGACGAACCCGGCTGGGCCGCCGGGCGGTTCGAGCTGGTCGTGACGGGCAATGTCGCCAAGTTCGGGCAGGACGAGGCCCTCCGCGACTACCTCCTCGGCACCCGGCAGCGCGTGCTGGTCGAGGCCAGCCCGGTGGACCGGCTCTGGGGCATCGGTCTCGCCGCCGACGACGAACGGGCCGCACGACCGGCCGACTGGCGCGGGGAGAACCTGCTCGGCTTCGCCCTGATGGAGGCCCGCACCCGGCTGGCCCGGTGAGCATCGCGAGCGCCACGAGCACGACGGGCACGACGGGCGCAACGAGCACAACCAGCCGGACGAGCACAACGAGCCGGACGAGCCGGAGAAGCGCGACCCGCCGGAGGAGCCGATGAGCACGATCGCCCCGGTCCTGGACGCCACGGCGGTGCTGTCGGTGGGCGCCGCGCTCGCCCTCACCCCGAGGGTGCTGCGTCGGGAGGTCCGGCCCGGGCGCGGGGGAGCGCCCGGGCCGGAGGCGTTGCTCGCCGCCGTCGTGGCGCTGATCCTCCTCAACCAACTGGCCTTCGCCGTCTACGTCCAGCGCGTGCACGACGGCAGCACCGCGTTCGTCGCGCGCTACCTGCCCCCCGGGTGGTTCGCCGTGCCCCGCGGCAACCCGTTCGTCGACTGGGTCGCCGCCCACACCCCCGCACCCGAGCTGCTCGCGCCGTCCGTGCTGCGCGTCCAGGCCTTCCTCGAACTCCCGCTCGTCCTGCTGGCCTTCCTCGCCGTGCTGCGCCGGCTCGACCGGCAGCTGTACGTCCGGGTGGCCCGCTCACCGCTGCTCCCGCTCGCCGCCGCCTCGTACACCGTCGCGTTCTGCGCGGTGGAGTGGGAGCTGCGCAACCCGTACACGGTGGACGACCTGGTCATCCGGGTCGTGTCGGCGCTGGTCACCGCGCCGCTGCTCGCCCGGATCGCGGGGCGGGAGGCGGACACCGCGCCCCGCTCCCCCGGGCCGCTCGTCCTCGCGGTCGAGCTGTGGGCCTTCGGCTCCCTGATGCTGGCCCTCTACGACACCGTGCTGCTCTACAACCTCTCCCGGCTCGGCGACCGGCTCACGGGCATGATCACCGCGGTCGCCGTGCTCGGCGCGACCCGCTTCCTGGCGGCGAAACGGCCCGGCGCCCCGGCCGGCCCCCGCGTGGCCGCGCTCACGGACTCCCTCGGCCGGGGCCTCGCGCTGTTCCTCGTCCCCGCCCTCGCCCTCCGGTACGCCGGGAGCTTCGGCACGCCCCGGCTGGCCGCCGCGGCGGGCGCCGCGGTGCTGATCGCCGCCGTCGGCCGGCGCGCGGGCCGGCTCGTCCTGCCCGCCACCGTCGGCGCGGGGGCGGGATACCTGGCCGTCCGGTGGTCCACCGACCCGTACTTCGAGGCGGCTCTGCTCCGGGCGGCCGTCGTCGGCTTGCTCACCGCCGGTGCCGTCTGCGCGGTCCTGGACGGCAGTCGCAAACATTTCGACGCACTCCCGTAACTCTGTCGCCGTATACCGACGCCAGGATGACCCGCAGTCAGGGTCGAGATGGACAGGGTGCGGCGATCATGCGGATACGGCACACGGAACAACCCCCGGCTCAGCACAGCGGCGAGAGCGAACAGGACGCGCTCGACCTCCGTGCCGAGCTGGACGAATTACTGCGAGCCCGGCAGTACGCCAACCAGCGCGAACGGCGGCTCGCCGAGGCCGTGCGGGCCGTCCCGGAGCGGCAGCGGCCGGACGCGGAACTGCTGCGGCAGCTGGCCCAGGCCCGGACGCTGCGCGAGGGGCTCGGCACCCGCTGCCTGGAGCTCAGCGAGCAGTTGACCGCGCTGGAGGACCGGCTGCGCCAGCCGCCGGTCCGCAATCCGGTGCCCCGGCAGCCCACCGGCGCCCGCTTCGGGGGCGTGCGGGGGGAGGAGGAAGGAGCGCACGCCCCGTCGGCGCGCCGAGCGGCTCCGCCGCCACCCGCCACCGGGGCCCGGTTCGGCGCCCCGCGGTCCCGCCCCGAGGAGGCCGGCGGACCGACCCCGCCCCGGACGGTCCCGGCGCCCCAGCCACCGCCCGCGCCCGAAGAGCCACCGGAGCCGCCCCGGCGCCGCTCCCCCGCCGAACTCACCGCCCTCGCCGAGCGGATCACCGCTCTGCACCGCCAGGGCGCCACCCAGGAGATCACCTCCCTGCTGGGCCAGGCCGCCGCCCTGCTCCTCCCGCTCGACACCGCCCGGCTGGCCGGTCTGCTCGCCCGCGGCGGCCCGCCCGACGCCTCCGTCCAGCTGGCCCGCGGCGCCGCGGCCGGCACTCCGACGCAGGCCGCCAGCACCCTCGCCGAACTGCGCTCCGCCGGCCTGGCCCAGGAGGCGACCGAACTGTTCCACGCCCTCTGGGCCTACCCGGCCGACGCGCTGCCGGCCCTGCTGGTGGCCCTGGAACGGGCCGGCCAGCACGCGGACAGCGCCACCCTGCTCTGGGAGTGGGGCTCCGCGCCCACCGCCGAGCTGGCCGCCCTCGCGGCCGGGCTGGAGCGGGCCGGCCGCTCCGAGGACGCCCGGACGCTGCTGCGCCAGGCCGCCGGCCGGCCCGCCGCCGAGCTCGCCGACCTGGCCGGCACCCTGCCGGAGCCGCTGTCCGGCGTCCTGCTGCGCGACCTCGCGGCGCTGCGCCCGCCGACCGAACTCGTCCGGCTCGCCACCGCGCTCGCCCCGCACCGGCGGCTCTACGACGGCCTGCTGGCCGCCCTCCTGGAGGACGAGGGCCGCCACCGCAGCACCCTCGCCTCGCTGCGCGGCGCCGGCCTGCCGACCGCCCCGGCCGGCCCGCCGCGCTCCCGCTGGGGCCGCCGGTAGGCCGGGGCCGGCGGGTTCGACGGGCCGGACGCGGGGAGCCCCCGCCCGCCGGAAGGCGGACGGGGGCTCCTTCGGCGCGACGGCCGGGTGTGCTGCGGTCAGCAGCCGATCAGCCGCGCGGCCAGGTACGACTTGACCTGGTCGAGCGAGACGCGCTCCTGCGACATGGTGTCGCGCTCGCGCACGGTCACCGCGTTGTCCTCAAGGGTGTCGAAGTCGACGGTGACGCAGAACGGCGTGCCGATCTCGTCCTGGCGGCGGTAGCGCTTGCCGATCGCGCCCGCGTCGTCGAACTCGACGTTCCACGCGGTGCGCAGGTCGGCGGCCAGGCCGCGGGCCTTCGGCGAGAGGTCGGCGTTGCGCGACAGCGGCAGCACCGCGACCTTGACCGGGGCCAGCCGCGGGTCCAGCCGCATGCCGACGCGCTTCTCCAGGACGCCCTTGGCGTTGGGCGCCTCGTCCTCGAAGTAGGCGTCGATCAGGAAGGCCAGCATGGCGCGGTTGAGGCCCGCCGCCGGCTCGATGACGTACGGGAAGTACCGCTCGCCGGACTCCTGGTCGAAGTACTTGAGGTCCTGGCCGGAGGCCTCGCTGTGCACCGTGAGGTCGTAGTCGGTGCGGTTGGCGACGCCCTCCAGCTCGGAGAACTCCTGGCCGCCGAAGTTGAAGCGGTACTCGATGTCCACCGTGCGCTTGGCGTAGTGGGACAGCTTCTCCTTCGGGTGCTCGAAGAAGCGCATGTTCTCGGTCCGCAGGCCGAGGTCGACGTACCAGTCCCAGCGCTGCTGGAGCCAGTAGTCGTGCCACTGCTCGTCCTCGCCCGGCTTGACGAAGAACTCCATCTCCATCTGCTCGAACTCGCGGGTGCGGAAGATGAAGTTGCCGGGGGTGATCTCGTTGCGGAAGCTCTTGCCGGTCTGGGCGATGCCGAACGGCGGCTTCTTGCGCGAGGTCGTCTGGACGGCCTTGAAGTTGGTGAAGATGCCCTGCGCCGTCTCCGGGCGCAGGTAGGCCAGGCCGCCCGCCTCCTCGGTGACGCCGAGGTGCGTCTTCAGCATGCCCGAGAACTCCCGGGGCTCGGTGAAGGAGCCCTTGGTGCCGCAGTCGGGGCAGTTGATGTCCTTGAGGCCGTTCGCCGGCGGGTGGCCGTGCTTGGCCTCGTACTTCTCCTCCAGGTGGTCGGCCCGGTGGCGCTTGTGGCAGGAGAGGCACTCGGTCAGCGGGTCGTTGAAGGTGGCGACGTGACCGGAGGCCTCCCAGACCTCACGGGCCAGGATCACCGACGAATCGAGCCCGACGACGTCCTCACGGGCCTGGACCATCGCGCGCCACCACTGGCGCTTGATGTTCTCCTTCAGCTCGACGCCCAGCGGCCCGTAGTCCCAGGCGGCACGCGTGCCGCCGTAGATCTCGCTGCAGGGGTAGACGAAGCCACGGCGCTTGCTCAGGCTGACGATCGTGTCGATCTTGTCGGCGGCCACAGTGCTCTCTTCAGTACGACGGCACGGTCAGGGCACGGCTGGTTGCGCGTACCCGAATACCTCAGGTTACCGGCCATACGGGTACGGGGTTCAAATCGGTATCGCCCGGCCCCGCCCAACCATCACCATCCACCGTTCACCCGTCCGAGTGATTTGACAATCATTTCCATCTAACCTGAGAATGGTTGTCATGATGATCCGACGACCTACCCGCACCGTCCTCGCCCTGACCGCGACCACCCTCGCCGGCGCCCTCCTGCTCACCGCCTGCGGCGGGGACGGCGGCGCCAAGGGCACGGACGGCAAGCTGGGCGTCGTCGCCTCGTTCTATCCGATGGAGTTCCTCGCCTCGCAGATCGGCGGCGAGCACGTCAAGGTCACCACCCTGACCCCGGCCGGCACCGAGCCGCACGACCTCGACCTCACCGCCAAGCAGGTCGCGAGCGTCAAGAAGGCCGACGCCCTGCTCTACCTCAAGGGCCTCCAGCCGACCGTGGACAAGGCGGTCGCCGACTCCGGCGCGAAGCACGTCGTCGACGCCACCGCCGCCAGCCCGCTGGTCGACCACCACCTCGGCGAGGGCGAGGAGGGCCACGCCGAGGGCAACGGCCACCAGCACGACGGCGCCCCCGGCGACCCGCACATCTGGCTCGACCCGACCCGCTACGCGGCGGTCGCCCAGAGCGTCGGCGCCGAGTTCGCCAAGGCCGACCCGGAGCACGCGGCCGACTACCGGAAGAACACCGACGAACTGGTCGGCAAGCTCACCACCCTGGACCAGCGGTTCCGGGACGGCCTCAAGGACGCGAACACCAGGACCTTCGTCACCAGCCACGCCGCCTTCGGCTACCTCGCCGAGCACTACGGCCTCACCCAGGTCGCCATCAACGGCGTCGACCCGGAGTCCGAGCCCACCCCGGCCCGGCTGGCCGACGTCCAGAAGGCCGCCAAGGACAACGGCGTCACCACGATCTTCTTCGAGACCCTGGTCAGCCCCAAGCTCGCGGAGACCGTCGCCAAGGACCTCGGCCTCCGGACCGCGGTGCTGGACCCGCTGGAGGGCGTCAAGGACCCGGCCAAGGACACCTACCTGACGGTGATGGAGCAGAACCTCGCCAACCTGCGGGCCGCGCTCGGCACGGCCGGCGCCACCACCAGCTGAGGGGACGACAACACGCCATGACCCACCCGATACCCCCGGCCGTCCGCCTGCACGACGCCGTCGCCTCGCGCGGCGGCCGGCCGGTGCTGCGCGGCGTCGACCTCACGGTGCAACCCGGCGAGGTGGTCGCCCTGCTCGGCGCCAACGGCTCCGGCAAGTCCACCACCGTCAAGGCCGTCACCGGCGCCGTCCCGCTGGAGCACGGCAGCCTGGACCTGTTCGGCATCCCGTTCGCCAAGTTCCGTGCCTGGCACCGGGTCGGCTACGTGCCGCAGCGCACCACCGCCGCCTCCGGCGTGCCGGCCACCGTGCGCGAGGTGGTCTCCACCGGGCGGCTCCCGCAGCACCGGCTGCTGCCCTTCCGCCGCCGGGACCGGGACGCGGTGGACCGCGCGCTGACCGCCGTCGGCATGCTGGACCGGGCCGGGGACGGCGTCGCCGACCTCTCCGGCGGCCAGCAGCAGCGGGTGCTGATCGCCCGCGCCCTGGTCGGCACCCCCGACCTGCTGATCATGGACGAGCCGATGGCCGGAGTGGACGCCACCAGCCAGCAGGTGCTCGCCGACACCCTGCGCGCCGAGGTCGGACGCGGCGCGGCCGTGCTGCTGGTACTGCACGAACTCGGGCCGCTGGAGCCGCTGATCGACCGCGCCGTGGTGCTGCGCGACGGCTGCGTCGCGCACGACGGCCCGCCCGTCCCCAACACCGGCCTGCACGCCCTGCCCGGCCACGACCACGTCCACCCGCACGCCGACCACACCCCGCCGAGGCTGCTCGCATGACCGAGATGCTCTCCTACGACTTCATGCAGCGCGCCCTGCTCGCCGCCGTCCTGGTCGGCATCACCGCGCCGGCCGTCGGCATCTACCTGGTGCAGCGGCGCCAGGCACTGCTGGGCGACGGCATGGGCCACGTCGCGATGACCGGGGTCGGCCTCGGCTTCATCTTCGACACCAGCCCGGTCTGGATGGCCGTCCTGGTCTGCGTCCTCGGCGCCGTCACCATGGAGCTGGTCCGCTCGCGCGGCAACCAGCGCGGCGACATCGCTCTCGCCATGCTGTTCTACGGCGGCATGGCCTGCGGCAAGCTGCTGGTCTCGAAGTCCGCCCAGGCCGGCGCCGGCAGCCTGGAGAGCTACCTCTGGGGCTCCATCCTGACCGTCGCCCCCGCCGACCTCGTCACCATCGGCGTCCTCGGCGCCGTGGTCATCGGCGTCACCGTGGGCCTGCGCCGCCAGCTCTTCGCGATCTGCCAGGACGAGGACTTCGCCCGGGTCACCGGCCTGCCGGTGCGCCTCCTCAACCTGCTGCTCGCGGTGATGGCCGCGATCACCGTCACGGTCGCCATGCGGGTGGTCGGGCTGCTGCTGGTCAGCGCGCTGATGGTGGTCCCGGTGGTGGCCGCCCAGCAGCTCACCCGCTCCTTCGCCGCCACCCAGGCCGCCTCGATCGGCCTCGGCGTCCTGGTCTCGCTGGCCGGCGTCACCGGCTCCTACCAGCTCGACGTCCCCTCCGGACCGGCCATCGTGCTGCTCGCCATCGCGGTGTTCGCGGTGTTCAGCGCGATCGCCGCACCGCTGGCCCGCCACCGGCACCGGACGGCGAAGGCCGACCCCGGCCCCGCGGTCTGCGACGTCCAACTGCCCGGGCAGAGCGCGTCCGACGCGACCACTCCGGACCGGAGGGCGGGGCTGGCACAATGAGGTGCGAGATGCCCACACCCCCAGGAGGACCCACGGTGACCACCGCAGGCCCGTCGCCGCGCGCCCGCTCGACCCGGCAGCGAGCCGCCGTCTCGGCGGCCCTGGACGAGATCGAGGACTTCCGCAGCGCGCAGGAGCTCCACGACATGCTCAAGCACCGAGGCGACTCGGTGGGTCTGACCACGGTCTACCGCACCCTGCAGTCGCTCGCCGACGCCGGCGAGGTCGACGTGCTGCGCACCGCCGACGGCGAGGCCGTCTACCGCCGCTGCAGCAGCGGGCACCACCACCACCTGGTCTGCCGGCACTGCGGCGCGACCGTCGAGGTGGAGGGGCCGGCCGTCGAACGCTGGGCCAACTCGGTAGCCGCCGAGCACGGGTTCAGCGACATCGCCCACACCCTGGAGATCTTCGGGACCTGTGCGGAGTGCGCCAAGAAGGCCTGATCCGGCCGCGCCGAAGGGCCCGTGGGAGCTGTCTCCCACGGGCC
>NZ_JBHWUI010000241.1:0-9114 GCF_042737525.1 Kitasatospora sp. NPDC059973
CCGCTGTCGAGCGGTGGCGGCCGCACCCGGGGTCATCGGGACGGGCGGGGGAACGGGTACGGCGGGGCGACCCGCCGTCGGACGGTCCTCGGCGGGGCCGCCGTCAGCTGGTCTTCTGGAGCGTCCAGGACTGGTAGGCCTGACCGTTGGGCTTCTGCAGCTCCAGCAGCCAACCGCCGTAGTACCAGCGGCTGCTGGCCCCGAGGACGAGGCTCGAACCCTCGGCCGTCAGGGTGACCCCACCGCCCGACTGGGTGAGCCGCCACTTCTGCGCGCCGGAGTCGGAGCAGGGCTGCTGCGCGAGGTACTGGCCGGCCACCGGGGTGCCGCCCAGCTGGAGGCACTTGTCGGAACGCGCCGACTTGATCCGCACGGTGCCCGAACCGGCGTCCTCGAAGCTCCACTTCTGGTTGGCGTAGCCGGTGCGCTGGTACGCGATGGCCACCGTGCCGTCGTTGAGCGAGCTGCCCCAGAGGTCGGCGGCCTGACCGGTCAGCCCGTTGACCATCGTGTAGCGGGTGCCCGGCTGCGGCTGGCCGGCGTCGGCGAGGGTGCGGAAGGTGGCGGCGCGACCGGGCTTGGAGACGCTGCCCGCGCTGTCGCGGACGGCGACGGCGACGGTGTACGAGGTGTTGGGCGCCAGCCCGACGACACCGACGACGGTGGAGCGGACGGTGCCGATGGTCTGGCCGTTCAGCAGGACGTCGTACCCGGCGGCCGCCGGCACAGCCGTCCAGCTCAGCATGACCGAGTTCTGAGTGAGCTGACTGGCCGTCACATCAGGTGCGGTGCCACCGGTGGGCGTGGCGGTCGGGGTCGGCGTGGGCGAGGCGGTCCGGGTCGGCGTACCGGTGGGCGACGGGGTGGTGGTCGCCGTCGGGCTCCCGGTCGGGGTCGGCGCCGGCGTCTTGGTCGGCGTGCCGGTCGGGCTCGGCGTGGTGGTCCGGGTCGGCGTGGCCGTCGGGGTGGCGGTGGGGCTCGGGTTGGGGTTCGGGCCGGTGCCGCCCCCGGGGATCAGGAACCGGTTGTTGGCGACGTTCCAGTGCGTGGCCAGGTAACTGCCCGGCGCGGGAGCGGTGTTGTAGTAGTCGTCGTGGTGGCAGTCGAGCCGGTTGTCACTGGCGTTGTCCGGGCAGACCGTCTTCATCGCCGGGTAGTACGGGGTGTCCGAGTAGCACATCAGGTCCCACTCGTCGACGCAGTGGCCGCCCTTGCTGGAGTTGGGTGCGCTGTTGCTCACCGCACCCAGGTTGTGGCCGAGTTCGTGCGCCGCCGTGGAGCCGCCCCAGCAGCCGGAGTCGGTCCGGCCGTAGGACGGGCCGAAGTTGCTCAGGTTGTCCTGCCCGGGGCGCTCGTCGCCCGCGAAGGTGCCGATGCCGCAGTAGACCTTGGCGTCGGTGAACATCATGTACTTGCGGTCCTTGCGGTTGAACCCCTGTGCCGCGAGCGCGCGGTTGCTCGCGTTGAAGTCCTTGATCTCGGAGTCCGAGATCTGCACGTTCAGCACCGAGGCGGTGCAGTCGGGTTCGGTGACGAAGCGGACGTGCCGCACGCCGCCGGTCTCCTGGGCGCTGGCGTTGTAGATGACGTCGACGTCCGCGGCCCACTTCTTGAACGAGGCCAGGTACTGGGCGAACCGGTCGTTGCCGGGGGCGTGGACGTACACCGCCTGGACCCGGTTGCCGGTGCTGCCGTCGCCCTCGCAGACGAGCGCGGAGCCGGCGGCGGCCGCGGCCTGCTGGGGCGCGGGCGCTCCGGCGGCGGCGTCACCCAGCAGGGCCTTCTGCCCGGCGTCCAGGACGGGCGCCGCACCCTTCAACAGGTCGGCGGCGGCGGGCGGTTGGGCGTCCGGGGCCGGGGTGAGCACCGGTGCCCGGTCGGCCGCGGCGGCCACCGGCGGGATGTCCTTGCGGATGTCCACGTCCTTGGGCGGCGCGTCCGGCCCGTGGCTGCAGAGCTGGCCGCCCGAGACCTCCAGCGAGCCGGCGCACCGGTCGCCGCTCGGCAGGGCCAGACCGGCGTAGACGAGACCGCGCTCCGGCTGGTCCTTGGGTATCTCCTGCAGTGGGGCGGCCTTCTTCTCCCGCTGCGGAGCGGGCGCCTGGGTGGCCCCCTCGGCGGTGCCGGTCTCCCCCGGGTCGTCGCCGTCGGCGACCACTCCGGCCATGCCACCCGCCGCCCGGTCGGCCGCGGCGTCGGCCGCCACCGACACGCTGCGGTCCGCGGCCGGCTCGAACGCGGTCTGGATCCCCAGTGCGCCCGCGACCAGCCCGGCCACCACGGCTGCGGCCAGGAGCGCCGTCCGGCGCCCGGGCCTGCCGCTCCGGCGGCGACGCCGCTCGGTACTCCGGCGCTCGCTGCTCCGGTCTCCCATGTGTTCGTCTCCTCTCCTCGGTGTGACGGTCCGCCTGCCGCTGCTCGCGGCGGCCGGACCGTCCGACACCAGGGAGATCACGGCCGACCGGGCCGGATAACAGAAACCTCCTTTCGAAACTCGCGCAGATCTGCGGATGGCTTCGAACCGGCGCGCGAACGGGCCCACCGAGCACGCGGCGAACCCCTCGGCACGGGCCGGCGGTGGGGCCGCCCGGCCCGCACCGCACCGGTTCCCGGACGGCCCCGCCCCGACCGGTCCGGTCGCCCGCGTGAGCGCCGTTCACCCGGGGCCGTGGTCACCCGTGCGAGGGAAGAACGAAGGTTGTCCTTTGAACAGTTGCGGCCGCTGGCCAGAATGGGCTTCCTCAGCCGACCGACCGGTGGCCGATGACCGGTGACCGCCGGAGTCCGGTGACCGGCGGCCGGGGACCGGGGATCGAAGAGCGGGGGTGGGGGCATGGAGCCGGGTTCGCCGGGCTCCGGCCGGGGGGTCGGGGCGGACGCCCGTCCGGCCGTCACCGGTGCCACCGCCACGGGCTGCCCGGGCGCCCCACCCCGCCGGCACATCCCTCGCGGCTTCGCGAAGTCGGCTCCCCCGAAACGGAGTTCGTACACGAGCGGAACCCGTTCGTCCGCGCCCTCGTCCACCGGGCGGCCCCGCCGTCCGCTACCGCACGGAGGCTCCTCGATGATCCCCCGGCCGCCCGTCGGGCACCTGGTGCCACTCCCGCACGACCCGCCGGACGCCCCACCCCCGACGGCCCACCGCGGCTCGGCGCGCCCCGGCTCCGAGCGTCTCACCGCCCACCGCACGCCCACCCACCGCTTGTTCGACCACCGCGCGTCCGACCGCTCCGCCGGAGCGCGGTGAGCACCGCCGTCGTGCTCGGCGGCGGACTCGCCGGACTCCTGGCCGCCGCGGCCCTCGAACCGCACGCCCGCCGCGTCACCGTCGTCGAGCAGGACACCCTCCCCGACGGGCCGCACCCGCGCCGGGGGTTACCGCAGGGCGACTTCAGCCACATCCTGCTCGGTGGCGGAGCCGACGCCCTGGACGCGCTGCTGCCGGGAACCGTCGACGCGCTGCTGGCCGCCGGAGCGCACCGCCGGCCGATGCCCTCCGGCATGCTGATGCGCCTCGGCCCGGGCTGGCTCCAGGCCTTCGAGTCGACCGCCTATCTGATCGCCTGCAGCCGGCACCTGCTCGACCACATCGTCCGGCAGCGGCTGCGCGGCCGGGCCGCCGTCACGATCCGCGAGGGCACCTCCGTCCTCGGCCTGACGGGCGACGCGGCCCAGGTCCGCGGGGCGCTGGTGCGGAACCCGGACGGATCGCGCGAGACCCTCCCGGCCGACCTGGTCGTGGACGCGACCGGCCGCCGCTCCCAGGCCCCGCGCTGGCTGCGCGCACTCGGCTCGGCAGGTCCGCGGGAGGTCACCGTGGACGCCGGGCTCGCCTATGCCGCCCGCCTGTTCGACGCGCCGCGCGGCAACCAGGGCTTCCCCGTCGTCAGCATCGTCCCCGTCCCCGGCCGGCGGACACCCGGGCGCGGCGCCACCGTCGTCCCCATCGAGAACGACCGCTGGATCATCACCCTCTCCGGCACCCGGGCCGGCGAACCCTCCCGCACCGAGGCCGAGTTCCACACCTTCCTCAAGGGCCTCACCCACCCGGTCGTGCACGACCTGGCCCGCGCCGCCCGCCCCGTCGGCCCGATCCGCACGTGTCGCGGCACGCTGAACCGCCGCCGCTGCTACGAGAGCGGGACACCCGCGGGGTTCGCCGCGACGGGCGACGCACTGGCCGCCCTCAACCCGGTCTACGGCCACGGCATGGCCGTCGCCGCGCAGTGCGCCGTCGCCATCCGGACCACCCTCGACGCCGAAGGGCTCCACCCGCACGTCAGCGCCACCGTGCAGCGGCGGATCGCCCGCGCCGTCGACACCCCGTGGAAGATGGCCGAGGAGCAGGACCGGGGCTTCCCCGGCGCACGGTCGAACGAACCTCCCGCCCAGCGGCCGACCGCGCGGCTCGGCCGCTGGTACACCGAGCGGCTGCTGCGCGCCGCCCTCACCGACCCGGCCGTCTCGGCGGCCTACTTCGACGTCTTCTCGCTCGCCGCCCCCGCCGGCCGGCTGACCTCGCCCGCGGTGGCCCTCGCCACGCTGCGGCCCCGCCGGACCGTCCCACCGACCCTCGGCGAGGCGATCGCCCGGTTCCCGCGGGTGGCCGAACTGACCGGCCCGTACTGACCGGCCCGTACCGACCGGCCCGTACCGACCGATCTGTTCTGACCGGCCCGTACCGACCGCCCGGCCCCGGTCGCCGACGGCCCCGCCGACGGTCGGCCGGCGGCGCCGGGAAGCGCGCTCGGGGGGTACGCGCTCCCCGGCATGAGGTGGCGGAGCCACCCGGCCGGCTGGTCCGAATGCCCGGACCACGGCTGCCGTGACCGGAATGCTAGACCTGAGCCGGCGCCGTGACCAGAACTCCGACCAGCCAACTTCCCGCCCAAGACATGCCATTCGGACCGCCCCGGCAGGCCCGCCCGGCCCCTGCTGTCACTCCGACCACCACGGCAGGCCCGCCGCCCAGCGCGCGACCCAGCCCGCGAAGCCCGGCTCCCCCGCCGACCCGCCGTCCGGGGCGCCGTAGGGGACGGCGCCCTCACCCGTGATCAGCCAGATCTCGCCGCGCCGGGGGCCGGAGACCACCAGGTGCCAGTACATCCCGCAGCCGTCGGTGCCCAGCACGATCGAGCCGTGGTGGAAGACCCGCTCCAGGAGCGCCTCGACCTCCTCCTCGGGCCGTGGATCGTCGTCCCACAGCCAGGCGGCCGACAGCGGGAACGGCTCGGCGAGGACCTGCCCGGGACGGCCGGCGCCCCAGTCGGCCGGGAGCGCGGCGGCCGGTATCAGCCCGTGGTGCGGCGGGCCGTCCGAAAAGCCGTCACAGATCTCGGCCACGAACGTCCGGTACGGCTCGGGCAGCACGATGCCGTGCTCGGCCTCGAAGGCGCGCACCCCGCCGCGGCCGAGTGGTGGTGTCCGCACGGCCGACCCGGCCCGGTCGGCACCGAACGCGGCGCGCAGCAGGGCGAGGTCGGCGGCCGAGGCGTGTTCCGTCATGCCGTCAGGAGTACCAGAGGGGTACGACAACCGCGGCCGCCGCACGAAGGGCACGGGCTCGGGGCTGCTCAGGGCGGCTCAGGGCGGCTCGGGGCGGCTCGGGGCTGCTCAGGGCTGCTCAGGGCTGCTCAGGCCGCGACGCCCAGGTGTCCCACGCCGTAGGAGTGGACACCCTGCGCGTGCATGGCGGCGAGGGAGGCCGCCAGGCGGTCCGGGTCACCCGCCAACCAGAGCCGCAGCCCGGCCGCCAGCGCCGCACTGGCGGGGCCGACCGGCAGCCCGGCGGCCCGGGTGACCCGCTCACCGACCAGCGGGAGCAGGTCCGCGACCGGCAGGGGCAGCCAGAGGGTGACGGCGCAGGGCGCGGGCCGGGCGAGAACGCGCAACAGCCCCGGCACGCCCGCGTCGTCGTGCAGGGCGGGGATGACGTCCAGCAGGCCGTCCACCGCGACCTCCGACACGTCACCGCGGTGGCCGCGGGCCAGTGCGCGCAGCAGGGCCCGCTCGGCCGCGGAGATCCGGACGGTCAGCATGACTTCTTCGCAGTCCATGGTCCCAGTTCCCGTCTTGCGCTAGGGGTGTGCCGGTCGGTCGGGTGCTCGTCTGCTCGTCACTCGTTCGGGGCGGGCCGTCCTGCGTCCTGCGTGCTGCGTCTCGCCTCGTTCGTCCTGCGTCCTGCGCTTTGCCTCCCGCGTCCAGCGTCCCGCGTCCTGCGGTACCGGGCCGGCCGGGGTCGCCCCGGGCGACCGGTGCCGTCCGATACCTGCCCCTCAGCAGGCCCGCGCTACCGCCGTGATCAAGCCGTAGTGGCCGTCGTAGCGGCGGTAGAGCACCCGCCCCCGCGCATCGCCGGGATCGGTGTGGAAGACGAACGGCCGACCGGTGAGCCAGAGCCGGCGGGCCGCCTCGGCCAGGTCCGACGTGGGCGCGGGACGCGGGCTTTCGGTCGTGAGGAGCCCGGAGCCGCCGGCGCGCACGCCGGCGTGGGCGCGCACCACCCGGAGGCCGCCGCTCACCGCACCGCGGTGGACGACGGCGTCCTGGCCGGTGAGCGCGTCGACGAAGAGGTGGAAGCGGTGGTCCAGGGCCAGCATCGCGCGGGCGGCCTCGTCGGGGGTGCAGCGGGCCGGCGTGACCGATTTCCGCCGGACGAGCTGCCGTTCGGCCAGCGGGCGCGGCGCGTACTGCGGCCGGTAGGCGCTCTCGTACACCGCGGCGAGTCCGATCTCCCCCTGCTCGCCCAGCCGCGTGGCGCGCCCGGCCAGCGTGCCGAGCGCGACGTCCACCGCCTCGGTCCCGGTCGCGGCGGCCAGTTGCACCCGGACCGGGCCGACACCGTCCAGCTCGACGGCGGCCTGCGCCACGACCGGCCGGGTGAGCGAGCGGTGGCGCAGCCGGGTGAGCCGGATCCGGACCGCGTGCGCGCCCGGCCCGAGGGCCGTGCCCAGCCCCAGTGCCCTCGCCCGCGCGTACTCGGCATCCGCGCGCGGCAGTTCGCCGCGGATCTCCACCCGCAGGTCGGGGGCCGGCGGGTGGTGCGGACGGGTCATCAGGTCCTCCTCGGTCCGGGACCATGCTGGACCGCCCGGGGCCCTCCCGCCGAGGGCCGAAAGACCTGGTCTGTGCGGCGGCCCGGGACCACCCGGCCCGGGCCGGACGACCGGGCCGGGCCCGGCCGCACCGGACCGCACCGGACCGGCCGCACGGGCCTCCGGGGGTCCCCGTCACGCGCCTCCGCCGTGCCCCCGGCAGCCGGGGCGCCGCTCGCGGGCCGCACGCCGCGCGCTCCACCGATGGGGTGATCCACCGGAGTACGGCGCAACGCCCGCCGGACCGGCGCGTTTCCCATGTCGTGCGCCCTCTGGCAGTGGTGCGCGCGGGGTCCGCTCCGCGGAGCCCCCGGTTTCCCCCGGTCGCGGCGACGACACCGGCGGTGCCGCCGCGACGGTTCATCTGGTGAGAGGTAATGTCATGGTCCTGACGACTGAGACTCGGAGATCGACCGTTCCCCCCAGAAGCACCCCACGGAGAACCCCCGCAGCGCCTCCCCCGCTCGCGCCGGGCGCGCTGCCCGGCCTCGGCCACGCCCCCGCCCTGCTGCGCGACCCGCTCGGCTTCCTCGGCTCGCTCGCCCGCCACGGCGGCGTGGTGCGGATCCGGCTCGGCCCGCGCACCGTCTGCGTCGTCACCGACGCCGGCCTGGTCCACACCCTGCTGGTCGCGCGCGCGTACGACTGCCCGCGCGGCGCCGTCCAGGACACCCTCAGGACGGCGTTCGGCGACGGCCTGCTGATGTCCGAGGGCCAGGCGCACCGCGACCGCCGCCGGACCGTCCAGCCCGCCTTCGGCCCGGAGCGGACGGCCGAGTACCTCGCGGTGATGCACCGGGTCGCCGAGGAGCGGGCCGGGAGCTGGCGGGAGGGCCAGGTCCTCGACGTCGCGAAGGAGATGAACCACCTCGCGCTGGAGATCGTCACCAGCACGCTGTTCGACGCCCGGCTGAGCGAGGACGCCACGCTCGCCTTCCACCGGGCGCTGCCCGACATGGTGAAGGGCCAGATCGTCCAGTCGCTGTACCCGCACCCGGCGTTCGCCCGGCTGCCGCTGCCGGTCAACCGGCGGTTCGACGCCGCCGTCCGGGTGCTGAACCAGGTCGTCGACCAGGCCGTCGACGGCAGTACCCGGCCCGGCGGCGCGCCGGCGGGCGGCTGCCCGTTCGGCGGTTCCGCGGGCGGCGGGCGGCCCTCCGGCCCGGCGGACCGCACCCTCCCCGCGCTGCTGCGCGCGGCCACCGACCCCGCCACCGGCCGGCCGCTCACCGAGGCCGACGTCCGGTCGGAGGCGATCACCATGTTTGGCGCGGGCACCGAGACCGTCTCCACCACGCTCACCTGGCTGCTCGACGAACTGCTGCGCCACCCCGGGGTGGAGGCCCGCGTGCTGGCCGAGCTGGACGAACACCTCCCGGCGGGCACCGTCCCGACCCCCGAGGCGCTCGCCCGGCTCGGCTACACCCGCAGCGTCATCCAGGAGGTGGTCCGGCTGCACGCGCCGAACGCCTTCCTGATGCGGACGGCGACCGTCCCGGTCGAACTCGGCCCGTACCGGATCCCGGCCGGCACCGAGCTGCTGTACAGCCTCACCGCGCTGCACCGCGACCCGCACCTCTACCCGGAGCCGCTGCGCTTCCACCCCGGCCGCTGGCGCGAGGGCGGCGCGGCCGCGACCGCCGGGCGGCAGGCGTTCCTGCCGTTCGGCGCGGGCAAGCACAAGTGCATCGGCGAGGCGTTCGCCTGGGCGGAGCTGACCGTGGCCGCCGCCGCGATCCTGCGCCGCTGGCGGCCGACGGCGGTGGCCGGATCCCGGGCCCGCGAGGTGGTCTGGACGACCGTCCAGGCCCAGGACCTGCGCGTCCGCCTCGCCCCGCGCACCGCCCCCACCCCGGACCGACCGGCCGGCCGGCCCGACGACCGGGCGCCGCACGAGGTGCCGCCCCGCCCCGCCGCGGTCGCCGCGCTGGGCGCCCCCGCCGGGCGGCACGGCCTCTCCCGCGGGCAGGTCGTCCTAGTCCTGCCGGACCGCGTGGCCCACGGCGGCCCGGGCCACGAC
>NZ_JBHWUI010000242.1:0-8916 GCF_042737525.1 Kitasatospora sp. NPDC059973
CCCCCGAGCAACCGCTCGGGGGCCGGCGCCGTCTCGTGCGGGCGTCAGGTCGGCGCGCGGCCGGTCAGAAGCCGGTGTCGTAGGTGTAGCGGGCGGTGTGGTCGAGCATGTCCGCCGGGGTCACGTTGTTCCACGGCTTCATGGTCTCGTTGAGGTCGACCACGTTCGCCGTGCCGGCCGCCGGCAGGTAGGTGGACGACGGGTGGAGCTTCTGCCACTCCGACCAGAGCTTGTCGATGAAACAGTGGTGCAGCCAGAACACCGGGTCGTTGGGCGACATGCCGGTGGTCATGTGACCGCCGACCCAGACGTGCACCCGGTTGTGCAGGTTGACCCCGCGCCAGCCCTCCAGGTTGTTGCGGAAGCCGTCCGAGGCGCTGTTCCACGGCGCGGCGTCGTACGCGGCGATCGCCAGCACACCGGTGGCCTCGGCGCGGGTCGGCAGCTGGGCGACCGAGGCGCCGAACTGGCGCCGCAGGAAGGTGCGGCTGTCCGGCCGCACGTTCAGCGCCCAGTTGCCGCCGGAGAAGGCGAACGGCCCGGTGGTCACCTGGCCGTCGCTGCTGCGGCCGTTGCCGCCCATGAAGTCGGCACCCCAGATCGAGGCGGTGGTGGTGCGGTCCGCCGTCCAGTCCCAGTACGGGAGGGTGACGGTCGGGTCGATCGCCTGCAGGGCCTCCTCGAACTGGAGCAGGAAGCGCCGGTGCCAGGGCAGGAAGGACGGCGAACGGTGGCCGACCCGCTCGCCGTTGTCGGTGTCGCTGATGATGAAGTTGTTGTGGGTCGTGACGAAGGAGTCGTAACCGCCGCTGCGCTTGAGTTCGAGCACGGCGTTGACGAAGGCGCGCTTCTCCTGGGCCGTCAGGGTCGCCTGGTTCTTGCGGACTGCCATGAGTCCCCCCTTGGGTGTGAAGTGGTGTTCCTGGTCCGGGTGTTCGGACTCGGTGCTCAGACCGTCGCGATCGGCACGAGCGTGGCGCCCTGCAGCTCGCTGACGGCCGCGCGGGCGAGCGCGCGCGGCGTGGCGAAGGTCTGGTAGTGGTTGACGACGCTGATCCAGGTGCCGTCCGCGTTGCGCATCATGTGCAGCTCGTCGCCGTCGATCCGCACCGAGTAGCCGGCGCCGCCGTGGTGGTGGCTGCTGCCGTCGGTGACCGGGCGGCCCTGGATGCGACGGCCCTGGAAGACCTCGTCGAAGGTGTCGGACGCCCCCGGGTCGGCCGCCGTCGCCGACTTGCTGGTCGGACCGGCGACGCCGAGCACGACGGTGCCGGCGGCCGCGGTCAGGGCCACGGCGGCCCCCTGCAGCATCCGCCGCCGGGTCAGCTCCGAGGCATGGGTGTCTTCGGACATGGTGGTACCCCCCTTGGGCGCCCCGTCTGGTGTTGGGGAGCCGTTCAGAAAAGCTTGCAGAAACGTTAATGCGAGGCGATTTCATGATCGTGCTCGCTGTTTCGATGCTCGCAGGGCAACTCGACCTAGTGAACTGCCGATCGGCGGGGGTACGTACGGTTGGCGCGGATTCAGCCATCCCCCGGCTGCCCACGCCTCGGACGCCCCAGGAAGATCTCCCGTTTCTCCACTGAATGATCGTCAGACCTGGATCGATCTTCACGCTGTGCAGATCCCGCACCGAAAATCCTTCGCCCCCGACCCTTCCCCGGTGACCGGCACCACCCGGCCAGGATGGCGCGATGGGACGGCCTCCCTCCGGCCGCCGGTGGCCGAACCCCGGTGCCACCGGCCACAACTGTCGGTGCGTCCGGCGGGCGCGACGCCCCCGACGCGTCGGGGGCGTCGGAGCGGGACGGCTCGGTAGCGTGACGGGATGGAGATCCTCGCCTACGGCGTCCAACAAGATGAGCGGCCCCTGCTGGAGCAGGCCTTCGCCGAGCGCCACGCGCTGCGCAGCCTGGCGGTCTTCCTCGACCGCGACACCGCCCCGCTGGCGGCCGGGTACCGCGCGGTCAGCAGCAGCGTCAACGACGTCCTGGACGCCCGGACGCTCGGCCTGCTCGCGTCCGGCGGCACCGAGCTGATCGCGCAGCGCTCCACCGGCTTCAACAACATCGACCTGGACGCCGCCGCCGAGCTCGGCCTCACCGTCGCCCGGGTCTCGTACTACAGCCCGTACGCCGTCGCCGAGCACGCCTGGGCGCTGGCGCTCGCGGTGAACCGGCGGCTCACCCGGGCCACCAACCGCTCCCGCGAGTTCGACTTCCGGCTGGACGGGCTGCTCGGCCGCGACATCCACGGGATGACGGTCGGCGTGCTCGGCACCGGCAAGATCGGCGAGTGCTTCGCCCGGATCGCCCACGGCTTCGGCACCGAGCTGCTCGGCTGGGACATCGCGGAGAACCCCGCGTGCACCGCGCTCGGCATGACCTACGTGGACCGCGCCGAACTGCTCGCCCGCAGCGACCTGATCAGCCTGCACGTCCCGCTGGTCCCGAGCACCCACCACGTGATCGACGGCGCGGCGCTCGCCCTGATGAAGGACGACGCGATCCTGATCAACTCCAGCCGCGGCGGCCTCGTCGACACCACCGCCCTGGTCGAGACGCTGCGCGCCGGCCGGCTGTCCGGCGTCGGTCTGGACGTCTACGAGGAGGAGACCGGCGTCTTCTTCTACGACCGCTCGGTCGAGGGCGTCAGCGACGACACGCTCGCCCGGCTGGTCACCTTCCCGCAGGTCCTGATCACCTCCCACCAGGCCTACTTCACGCACACCGCCGTCGGCCAGATCATCGGCGCGACGGTCCGCAACGTCGACGACTTCGAAGCCGGCCGGCGCAGCGAGAACACCCTGGTACCGAGGAACTGACCCCGGGGGGACCCGGCGGGGACCCGGCTTGCGGTCCTTCGGCCCGGGGAGGTCCGGGCACGCGAGCCCGTCGCCGTCCCGGTCGGGTGCGTTCGGGTCGAGCGTGTCCGCCCGCCGGACGGCCTGCGCGTCGGCCTGGGTCCTGAACGCGTCGCAGCCGACGACATGACCCTGGTGCACGTACGGGGCGACGTCGCCGGTGTGCTCCGGGGGCCACCCGCCGAGGGGCCCGCCCACCGCCCGGCCCCGCCCCGTCCGGGGCGGGGCCGACCACCCTCCGGGACGCCCGGGGGAACGGAATGGACCTGGGGGAGGAATTCGCGGCAGAATGTGGTCTAGACCTCTACGTCGCTCTCCAGAAATGGCTATCCGTATGGAAATCGTGATCGTGCCCGACGCTGCCGCCGGAGGCAGCCTCATCGCCGCGGCGATCGCCGATCTGCTGACCGACAAGCCCGACGCCCTGCTCGGGGTGGCAACCGGCTCCACCCCGACGCCGATCTACCAGGCACTGGCCGCCCGCGTGCAGGCCGGGACCCTGGACGCCTCCCGCGCACGCGTCTGCCAGCTGGACGAGTACGTCGGCCTCCCGGCCGGCCACCCCGAGTCGTACCGCTCGGTGGTCCTGCGCGAGGTTGTCGGGCCGCTCGGCCTGACCGAGGCGTCCTTCCTCGGGCCGGACGGCAACGCGCCGGACATCGCCGCGGCCGCGGCGGCGTACGACCGCGCGCTCGCCGAGACCGGCGGGGTCGACCTCCAGCTGCTCGGCATCGGCACCGACGGCCACATCGGCTTCAACGAGCCGTGCTCCTCGCTCGCCTCGCGCACCCGCATCAAGACGCTGACCCGGCAGACCCGCGAGGACAACGCCCGGTTCTTCGACAGCCTCGACGAAGTCCCGCACCACGTGCTCACCCAGGGCATCGGCACCATCCTGGAGGCCCGCCACCTGGTGCTGCTCGCCACTGGCGAGGCCAAGGCCGAGGCCGTCGCCCTCGCGGTGGAGGGCCCGCTGTCCGCGATGGTTCCCGCCTCGGCCCTGCAGCTGCACCCGCACGCCACCGTCGTCGTCGACGAGGCGGCCGCCTCCGGCCTCAAGCTCGCCGACTACTTCCGCGACACCTACGCCGCCAAGCCCGCCTGGCAGGGCCTCTGACACGAGGCCGGGGCGACCCGGTGGAACCGGAGCCCCTCCGCCGAGGACCCGTCACCGCCCGCGGTGACGGGTTCTCGGCGTTCCCCCGCGCCGCCGCACCCGACGCGGCGCGTCGCCGGGACCGTCCGGCGGTCCGGGGCGAGCGGCCCGCCGAACCCCCGACCGGGCCTCCACCGCACGCGCCCTGGGCCGAACGGGTGGGCGGCAGGCCGTGCGCGTGGGTCATCCGTGCACCAACCGTGGCGCCGTGGGTAACTGTGCGCGTGCTCTCGGCTACCGGGCCCGCCGGGCGGGCGGGGTGACCGAGGCGCCCCACTCCCCCTCCCGAACGGAACCACGCATGCGCAGTCCCGCTCTCGCCGCCTTCACCATGGCGGTCGCGCTCCCCCTGACCGGCCTGGCCGCCACCGGCACCGCCGTCGCGCAGTCGTCCCCCTCCCAGCGGGTACCGATCAACGAGTGCGAAGGCGTCCCGAAGGTCTACGACACCGGCGCGGACCAGTACCTCTGCACCCGGCGGGAGCTCGGCCCGGTCACCCTGCCGACGAGCCCGGTGCTGAAGGCGCTGCTGAAGGACTACGACCGGCTGGGCGGGGTGACACCGGCCCGGTTCCTGGACTGGTACCGGGACTGGCGGGGCTGGAAGTACCCGGACCACAACGGCTTCACCGACAACGGCGGCAACCTCGACATGACCGAGGTGACCCTGGCGACGGGCAAGAAGCTCGACCGCTTCGGCAGCAACGACCGCGGCAGGTTCCTGGCCCCCGGCGGCACGCGGTTCGCCGAGCGCGCCCTCCCGCCGGACTCCCTCAACGGGGGCGAGGCCAACTACCACTGCTTCGAGGTGCTGAAGGGGTTCAAGGTCCAGCAGGGCCACATCGCGGGTGCCTTCTCGCAGCCCGGCAACGGCCTCCAGCAGTGGCTCGACCCGGACCTCAAGCCGAACGACCCGGCCCTGCCGACCTTCGACGTGAGCGGCCTGATCACGGCGGGCTACCTGAAGGAGCACGCGGACAAGGGGTACTGCCTGAAGGGGAACAGCGGGTCCTGACGCCCGCCCGGACGGACGGAAGGGGCGGCGCGCGGTCGGCGACCGGCGCGCCGCCCCTTCCCGTGCCGCCGCCCCGCGGACGGGGGGCGGGGGAAGCGGCGGAGTAAGGCCCGCCTAGGCTGTGGAGGCAAGCAAAACGGGCGAACCGGACCCACCCAGGGTCGTGACGAGGGAAAGCGGGACCCGCCGATGGGCGACGGAATGTCAGGGATGCACCACCACGGCGGAATGACCGAGCTGGGCCCCTTCTCCCTCTCCAACGTCATGACCTGGTCCCCCGACTGGGTCTTCCTGATCGGCAGCCTGGCCGGCCTGGCGCTGTACGGCGCCGGCGTCGTCCGGCTGTACCGGCGCGGCGACCGCTGGCCGATCGGCCGGTCGGTCGGCTGGGCGGCGGGCATCGGCTCGGTGATCCTGGTCACCTGCACCGGCCTGAACGACTACGGCATGGTGCTCTTCAGCGCGCACATGATGCAGCACATGGTGCTCTCGATGCTGTCGCCGATCCTGCTGCTGCTCGGCGCGCCCATCACGCTGGCGCTGCGGGCGCTGCGCCCGGCCGGCAAGGGCCGGCCGCGCGGGCCGCGCGAGCTGCTGGTGGCCCTGCTGCACAGCACCTACGTCAAGGTCGTCTCGCACCCGGGCTTCACCATCCCGCTGTTCATCGCGAGCCTCTACGGGGTCTACTTCACCCCGCTGTTCGACTTCCTCATGCAGTACCGGCTCGGGCACATCTTCATGATGGTGCACTTCCTCGCCGCCGGACTGGCGTTCTTCTGGCCGATCATGGGCGTGGACCCGGGCCCGCACCGGCCTGGCCACGTGATGCGGATCATCGAGCTGTTCATGGGGATGCCGTTCCACGCCTTCTTCGGGGTCGCGGTGATGATGGCCAGCCACCCGCTGGTGACCACCTTCACCGAGGAGGGAGCGCCTCCGGGGACGAAGCTGCTGGACGACCAGAAGCTGGCCGGTGGCATCACCTGGGCGTTCGGCGAGATCCCGACCGCGATCGTGCTGATCGCGCTGGTCTACCAGTGGATGCGGTCCGAGCAGCGGGTGTCCCGCCGCCGCGACCGCGCCGAGGACCGCAGCGGCGACGCCGAGCTGGCCGCGTACAACGCCTACCTGGCCTCGCTGGACAAGCGCGGCCAGCGGGCCGCCCCGGCACCGGCGGCCGACGCGGGCTGACCGGCCGCACCGGCACCGCCCCCGACACCGTGACGAAGCCCCCGCCCCACCGGCGGGGGCTTCGTCGTCCCCCGCCGCCGTCCCCGGCCGCCGGCTCCCCGGCGGCTCAGGCCTTCCAGCCGTTCTGGCGGGCGAGGCCGGCCACCAGGATGTCCAGACCGAACTCGAACCGCTCGTCACCGACGTTGCGGGTGAGCGCCGCCGCCATCGAGGTGATCATCGGATAGCGGTCGGCGGGGATGGTGCCGAAGTACTCCCGCACCTGGTCGGTGTAGTCCTGGGAGTTCCCGCCCCCACGCGTGGACACCTCGTAGGTGGTCGCCGTGGTGTAGAGCCCGAGCACGTCGACCCCGTACGCGGCGGTCTGCTCGTCGAGGCCGCCCGCGCGCAGGATGCCGAGCATGGACTCGGCGATGTCCATGGCGTGCGGCGTGGTGGGCACATTGGCCACCACCGCCGCCCGGGCGAGGTCCCGGTGCGCCAGCAGGGCGTCCCGGGAGCGGCGCATCAGCCGCTTGATCTGCTCCTGCCAGTCGGCCGCGTCGGGCTCCTCGAGTTCGATCTCGGAGTAGGCCAGGTCGAGGACCTGCTCGACCAGCTCCTCCTTGCCGCCGATGTGGGCGTAGAGGCTCGCGGCCCCCGTGTCGAGCTCCTGGCCGACCCGTCGCATGCTCAGCGCGTCCATGCCCTCGGTGTCGACGATCCGCAGCGCCGCCTCGACGATCCGCTCGCGACTCAGCGGCTGGCGCTTGGCCGGCGCCTTCGCCTTCTCCTGCCAGTGCGCTGGCCGGCTCGGACGCGGGGCGGCACTGGTCATCGGGGCTCCTTCGTGGTCGGCGACGAGTCCCAGCGTACTTGACACGAACACCGTTCCATGGGAAAACACTGTTCGTCGAAGAAAACAGTGTTCGTCCGGGCGAACAGAGTTCGCCCCAGCCCCCAGTCCCAGCCCCCAGTCCCAGTCCCGGATCCCGGAGAGCCCCCTCATGACCAGTCAGACCGCCCCGCCCCCGGCCGCCACCGCGGCCGAGCCCGAACCGGCCGGATACCGGCTGCGCTGGGCCGCCCTCGCCGTGATCCTGGCCGCCGAGGTGATGGACCTCCTCGACACCACGATCGTCGGCGTGGCCTCCCCCGCCATCCAGCGCGACTTCGGCGGGGGCGACGCGCAGATCCAGTGGATCTCCGCCTCCTACACGCTCGCCTTCGCCGTGCTGCTGATCACCGGCGGCCGGCTCGGCGACCTCTTCGGCCGCAAGCGCCTGTTCGTCCTCGGCGCGGCCGGCTTCACGCTCGCCTCCGTGCTCTGCGCGGCCGCCACCGGCGCGGGCACCCTGATCGCCGCCCGGACCGTCCAGGGCCTGTTCGCCGCACTGCTGATCCCGCAGGGGCTCGGCCTGATCAAGGCGATGTTCCCGCCCAAGGAGATCGGCGCCGCCTTCGGGCTGTTCGGGCCGATCCTCGGGCTCTCCTCCGTCCTCGGCCCCACCCTCGGCGGCTACCTCACCGACGCCGACTGGTTCGGCACCGGCTGGCGGATGGTCTTCCTGATCAACCTGCCGCTCGGGCTGCTCGCCGTGGTGGCCGCCGTCAGGATCCTGCCCGCCAACCGGACCACCCGGGCGGAGGGCGCCGGCCGGCTCGACCCGGTGGGCGTGCTGCTGCTCAGCACCGCCGTCCTGCTGCTGGTCTACCCGCTGGTCCAGGGCCGCGAGCTGGGCTGGCCGCTCTGGACGTACCTGGCCATGGCCGCCTCGCTGCCGGTGCTCCGGCTCTTCGCCCTCCACCAGCGCAGCGTGCTGCGGCGCGGGGGCACCCCGCTGATCGAGCCCTCGCTGTTCGCCAAGCGGGCCTTCACCTCGGCGCTCGCCACCGGCCTGGTCTTCTTCGCCGCGCTCTCCGGCCTGCTGCTGACCTTCACCCTCTACCTCCAGCTCGGCCTCGGCTGGACGTCGCTGCACTCCGGCCTGAGCATGATCCCGCTCTCGCTCGGGATCGTGGCCGGCGCCGTGCTCTCCGGCGGCGTCCTCGGCCCCCGCTACGGCCGCCGGGTGCTGCACGCCGGGATGGCGGTCGCCGCCACCGGCGCGCTCGGGCTCTGGGTCTCGGTGGAGCACTGGGCCGGCGGCCTGACCAGCTGGGCGCTGATCCCCGCGCTGCTGGTCACCGGATTCGGACTCGGCCTGATCATGGCGCCGTTCTTCGACATCGCCCTGGCCGGTGTGGAGGACGCCGAGACCGGCTCGGCCTCCGGCGTGCTCAACGCGCAGCAGCAGCTCGGCGGCTCGATCGGGGTCGCCCTGCTCGGCACCGCGTTCTTCGGCTGGGCCGGTCCGGAGGGCTTCCGGCACGCGGCCGGCTGGACCTTCGGCCTCAGCGCGGGCCTGCTCGCGCTGGCCTTCCTGGTGGCCTTCCTGCTGCCCCGCCACGCCCGCCCGCACGAGGAGGGGTGAGCCCGCCTCCGGCCCCTTCCCGCCCCATCACCCGCGCCGTCGCCCGCCGGGACCAGCCCGGCAGGCGGCGCCCGCGCGTGTGCGCCTGGGGGGTGTTGGCAGTGTCCCGCCGGGCCGGCGACGCCGCGACCTTGCCGACACCGCCTAGTAGGGCTTTGTTAGGTGGTGTCGTAGGGCTGCCATGGGGTGGGTTGTCGGCAGGTGGGGCAGGTGCCGGTCCAGGTGGCGATGAGGTGTT
>NZ_JBHWUI010000243.1:0-8916 GCF_042737525.1 Kitasatospora sp. NPDC059973
GCCCCCGTCGCCGCTCCGGCTCCGGCTGCCCCGGTCGCGCCGGCTCCGGCCGCTCCGGTCGCCGCCCCGGCTCCGGCCGCCACCGCGCCGGCCGCCGACAGCGGTGACGCCTACGTCACCCCGCTGGTGCGCAAGCTCGCCGCCGAGCAGGGCGTCGCCCTGGCCTCCGTCACCGGCACCGGTGTCGGCGGCCGCATCCGCAAGCAGGACGTCATCGCCGCCGCCGAGGCCGCGAAGGCCGTTCCGGCCCCCGCCGCTGCCGCCCCGGCCGCCGCGCCGAAGGCCGCCGCCGCGCCGTCCCCGCTGCGTGGCCAGACGGTCAAGATGACCCGCATCCGCAAGGCCATCGGCGACAACATGCTGAAGGCCCTGCACGAGCAGGCCCAGCTGACCAGCGTCGTCGAGGTGGACGTCACCAAGGTCATCTCGCTGCGCGGCAAGGCCAAGGACGCCTTCCTCGCCCGCGAGGGCGTGAAGCTGTCCCCGATGCCGTTCTTCGTCAAGGCCGCCGCCCAGGCGCTGAAGAGCCACCCGGTGATCAACGCCCGCATCAACGAGGCCGAGGGCACCGTCACCTACTTCGACTCCGAGAACATCGGGATCGCGGTGGACTCCGAGAAGGGTCTGATGACCCCGGTCATCAAGGGTGCGGGCGACCTCAACATCGCCGGCATCTCGAAAAAGACCGCGGAGCTGGCCGGCAAGGTCCGCGGCAACAAGATCACTCCGGACGAGCTGTCCGGCGCGACCTTCACCATCAGCAACACCGGTTCGCGCGGTGCGCTGTTCGACACCGTCATCGTGCCGCCGAACCAGGTCGCCATCCTGGGCATCGGCGCGACGGTCAAGCGCCCGGTCGTCATCGAGGCCGACGGCGGCACCGCCATCGGCATCCGTGACATGACCTACCTGTCGCTCTCCTACGACCACCGCCTGGTGGACGGCGCCGACGCCGCCCGCTTCCTGGTGGCCGTCAAGGAGATCCTGGAGGCCGGCGAGTTCGAGGTCGAGCTCGGCCTCTGAGCCGGCCGCCACGGCAGCCCACGGCAGTACGGAACCCCGCGTCGTCCCCGGACGGCGCGGGGTTCCGCGTTGGCGCCCGGCCGCCCGGCAGCGGCCTCGGTACCCGTACTCCCCCGGCGCGGCCCGCGTTTCGCCGGGCCCATCGCATGCGATCGCGCGGGCGAACAGGGATGCTGGAGCGGTGATGGACGAGACCGACTTCTGGCAGATCATCGACGACACCCGGGAGGACGCCGACGGCGACCCCGACGAGCAGGCGGAACGGCTGGTGGAACGGCTCGTCCAACTGACCCCGGACGACGTCATCGACTTCGCCCGGCTCTTCGAGGCCCGGTTCCAGCGCGCCTACCGGACCGACCTGTGGGGCGCGGCCCACCTGCTGCTGGACGGCGCCTCCGAGGACACCTTCGACTACTTCCGCTGCTGGCTGATCGGCCAGGGGCGGGAGGTGTTCGAGGGCGGCCTGCACGAGCCGGACGATCTGGCTGACCTGCTCCCGGAGTTCGACGAGGAGGAGGACGGCGAGGCCGAGGACCTGGGCTACGCGGCCGACGAGGCGTACGAGCAGTTGACCGGGCTGCCGCTGCCCGAGGTGGGCGACCGGCAGCCCGCGCGTCCGGCCGGCGCCGCGCTGGACTTCGAGGACCCGGACACGATGGCGAAACGGTTCCCCAAGCTCTGGGAGCGGTACGGGGACTGACCCGGGAGCGGTACCGGGAGCGGCCCGGCGAAGGGTCCGGCCCGGCGGGAGGTCCGGCCCGGCGGGAGGTCCGGCCCGGCGGGAGGTCCGGCCCGGCGGCGGCCGGAACGCCGGAGCGGGTGCCCGAGCGGGTGGCTCGGACACCCGCTCGGGGTGCCGGTGGCGTCGGACGCCCGGGCTCAGGTGCCGGAGCCGGAGCCGCTGCCGTCCTGCTTGATGCCCTTGAGGATCTGGTCGAGCACGGTGGGATCGGGTGCGCCCGCGGCGTCGTCGACCCCGCCCTCGAAGGCCACGAAGCCACCGCCCTTGGCCGGGACGGCCGCCAGCAGGATGTAGCCCTTGGTGCCGTCCGAGGTGGTGATGTGCCACCGCACCGCGTAGCCGGAGACGCCCGCCACGGTGGTGTTGGCGGAGCCCGCGTCGGTGTGCGAGGTGATCCCGGTGAAGATCGCCGCCGCGTAGGTGGGCATCGCCGCCTCCGCCGCCGCCCGGGCCGAGGCTCCCGGGATGGTGTCCTTCTCCACCGAGAACTGGCCCCTGATGCAGGAGCCGCCGCCCGGGCAGGTGTAGCGGCCACTGCCCAGGAAGACCGTCGAGTGCGTGGTGTCGGTCTGCGAGTCCCAGCCCTGGAAGATCGGCACCGTGATGGAGTGCTGGGCGTCCGCGGCGGTGTCCTTGACCACCGGCACCGGCGGCAGGCTGGGGGCCGGCGTGGGCGTGGGCGCGGGTGTGCGCGTGGTCGGGCCGGGGCTCGGCGTCCGGCTCGGGGTGTCGGTGACGGTGACCGTCGGCACCGGCTCCGGGTCGGCCTTGGGATCGCCGCCGCTGTTGAGGGCGATCGCGGCGACCACGCCGACCACGGCCAGCACGCCGACCACGATCCCCACGACCGCGCCCGGCTTCATCCGGCCGGGCGGCGGCGGTGACGGCGGATAGCCGCCCTGCGGGTAGCCGTAGGCCTGCTGGTCCGGCGTCGGGTAGCCGTAGCCGGGCGTGCCCTGCTGGGGCGCGCCGTAGCCGTACGCGGGCGGCGGGGAGACGGGGGCGGGCTGCTGCGGGGTCTGCCAGGAGACCTGGGTCGGGGCGTCGGCGAGCCCGCCGCCGCCCGCCTGGAGGGGGCGGACGTCGCTGGTCCAGGCGTTGCCGTCCCACCAGCGCTCATGACCGGGCGTGCCGTCCGCACCCGGTACCGGGTACCACCCGGGAGGCGTCGAGTTGCTCACGGCCGTACGGTACCCGGCGCGGCACTGCTCCAGACAGGTTGGGTTTGTCACGAGTCTGCACCACCCGGGGGACCCTGATCTGATGTCCCGTCAGTGACTCGGGCCCCGGGAGGCGGCACGCGGCCCACCCGCCGCGCCGGAGGGGGCGACGGGCGACCCGCCAGGCGCGGGAGGGCGGAGCGCGGGGTCAGCCGAGCGGAGCGCGGGGTCAGCCGAGCAGTGAACGGGCCATCCAGATGTCGTCCACGTACCGGCCGTCGATCAGGAACTCCTCGGCGAGCGAACCCTCGACCACGAAGCCGCAGGCCTCGTAGAGGCGGCGGGCCGGGGCGTTGTGCCCGAGCACCCGCAGGGTGATCCGGCGCGCCCCCTGCTCCGCGGCGGCCGCACAGCCCGCCTCCACCAGCGCCCGGCCGACGCCCCGGCCGCGGGCCCCGGAGGAGACCGCCAGCCCCTGGATCTGCCGCACGTGCCCGTTACTGGCCAGCGGGGTGGGCGGAACCACCCGGATGTAGCCGACGATCCGGCCGTCCAGCAGGGCGAGCAGGAACTGGTCCGGGGTGTGGCGCGCGTCGAACACGGTGTCCCCCTCGGCCGGCTGCGGGGCGACGTCGCTCTGCCAGGACCAGGCGGCCCGGTTAAGCGCGGAGAGTTCCTTCTCGTCCTCGGTCTGCGCGGGACGGATGATCAGATCTTCGGCGTGCATGCGCGCCATGCTAGTCAGCCGCGCCCGGGGTGGATACGGAGTTCCGGCCGCCGGAAACTGCGAGGATGGGTCCATGCGCATCGCGGTCACAGGATCCACGGGATTGATCGGCTCGACACTCGTCCGCTCGCTGCTGGCCGACGGCCACGAGGTGGTCCGGCTGGTCCGGCACCGCTCCAGAACCGGTCCGCGGCCGGACGGGACGACGGCGATCGGCTGGAACCCGCTGCTGGGCCAGGTGGACCGGGCCGGGCTGGCCGGCGTCGAGGCGGTGGTGCACCTGGCGGGCGCCGGGGTCGGCGACCGCCGCTGGACCGACGCGTACAAGCGGGAGATCCGGGAGAGCCGGGTGCTCGGCACCGAGACGCTGGCCGTCGCGATCGCCGAACTCGACAAGCCGCCCCGGGTCTTCGTCAGCGCCTCGGCCGTCGGCTACTACGGCCAGACCGGCGACCGGGTGATCGACGAGGACTCGCCCGCCGGGGACGACTTCCTCGCCGAGGTCTGCGTCGAGTGGGAGGCCTCCGCGCGGCCCGCCGAACGGGCCGGGATCCGGGTGGTCCACCCGCGCACCGGGCTGGTGCTCTCGGCCGCGGGCGGGGCCGGCGGTCGACTCTTCCCGCTGTTCCGCCTGGGGCTCGGCGGGCGGCTCGGCGACGGCCGGCAGTACTGGAGCTTCATCTCACTGGCGGACGAGGTCGCCGCACTGCGGTTCCTGATCGACCGCGACGACCTGAGCGGCGCGTTCAACCTCAGCGCGCCGGAGCCGGTCACCAACGCCGAGCTGACGGCGGCGCTCGGCCGGGTGCTAAAGCGTCCGACGCCGTTCCCGGTGCCGGAGGCGGCGCTCAAGACGGTGCTGGGCGAGCTGGCCGTCGAGGTGACCGGCAGCCACCGGGTGGTACCGCGGCGGCTGCTGGAGGCCGGCTTCCGCTTCGAGCACCCGGACGTGGACTCGGCGGTGCGGGCGGCACTGTAGCGGCGGGGCGGCGTCGCGGCGGTTCCACGGGGTGGCGGCACTGTGGCGACGGGGACGTGCGGGCGCGGCGGTGCCGTCGCCGCGGGGCGGCATGGTGGCGGCCGCTCCGGGCGGCCGCGGGGTGCGCGCGGAGCGGGCGCGTCCGGTAGGGCGCCTGCGGTAGGCCGAGTGGTCCGGGCGCGGATGCCCCGCCCGGGCCGCCCGCGTACGCCCGCTACGGCATCAGCCCTGGCCGGGGGCATATGCCGAGCGGGGTCGGGAGGGGCTCCGGGAGGGGGCGCACGGGAGCACGAACCAGGCGCGCCGCACGCCCCTGGTGACGGTGCGCGCCCATGGAGCCCGAACAGGACCACTTGCGGGCACCGTGTGTGACCGCGCCCCCACCGCATGCTGTCGAACCCTCCCCGGGACCCGGATAGGGCCCGGTGTGCTTGTCTGACGCTCGCACTGACTGGGCATCACACCGTCGGACCGTGTCCCGGCACCCCGCTGCCTGCGTCGGCCGAAGCTCCGGGACCAGGGAGGGAGCACGCCAGTGCCCACATACGACTTCACCCGCCGCACCCGCCGACAGTCCGATCCGGACGTCGTCGTGGTGGGGGCCGGACTCGCGGGCCTGGCCGCCGCCCGCGCGCTCACCGGCTACGGCCTGACCGTCCAGGTCCTGGAGGCCTCGGGCCGGATCGGCGGCCGGATGGCCACCCGCGAGCTGGACGGCTTCCGGCTCGACCACGGCAGCCAGTTGCTGAACACCGCGTACCCCGAGCTGAGCCGGGCGCTCGACCTGGACCGGCTCGGTCTGCACCCGCTCGCGCCCGGCGTGCTCGTGCACAGCGGGGGCCGCCGCTACCGCGCCGGGGACCCGCAGTTGACCGCCGCCCGCCAGGCGGCCTCCCGGGCCCCGCTGGGCAGTCCGCTGGACAAGGCCCGGCTGGGCAGCTGGCTCAGCCGGCTGGCCGCCACCCCGGCCGGCCGACTGCAGGCCCGGCCGGAGACCACCACCGCCCGCGCGCTCGGCGAACGCGGGCTCGCCCCGCGCACCGTCGACGGCTTCCTGCGGCCGCTGCTCGGCGCCCTGCTTAGCGATCCGGCCCTGGGCACCAGCAGCCGGATCGCCGACCTGGTGCTGCGCTGCTACGCGCGCGGCCGCCTCTGTCTGCCCGCCGACGGGATCGCGGCCGTCCCGGCCCAGGTGGCCGCCGCCCTGCCGGCCGACACCCTGCGGTCCGGCGTGCGGGTCACCTCGATCGCGGCCGACGGCGTGGAGACCGCCGGCCACGGCCGGATCGGTGCCCAGGCCGTCGTGGTGGCGACCGACGCACGCTCGGCCGCCGCGCTACTGCCCGGGCTGCGGCTGCCGGACTTCCACCCCGTCACGACCTTCTTCCACGCCGCCGACCGGGCGCCGATCGGCGAGGCCGTCCTGCTGCTGGACGGCGACCGCCCGAACGGCCACCCGCCGCTGGTCTCGCACTCCCTGGTGCTCAGCGAGCTGCACCACTCGTACGCCCCGCCCGGGCAGGCCCTGATCGCCACCACCGTGCTGGGGCGGCGCTCCTTCGACTCCGGCGGGCCCGCCGCGCTCGAACCCGCGGTGCGGGCCCGGCTGGCGGAGCTGTACGGCGTCCCGACGAAGGGCTGGCAGTTCCTGAGCGTGCGCCACGTCCCGGACGCGGTGCCGGCCATGCCGCCGCCGCACAACAACCGCCGCCCGGTGCGCCTGCTGGCCGGGCTGTACGTCTGCGGCGACCACCGGGACACCAGCAGCGTCCAGGGCGCCCTGGTGTCGGGGCGGCGGGCGGCCCTGGCCGTGGCGCGCGACCTCGGGCTGCCGGTCTCCGCCCGGGAGGCGGAGGCAGCGGCGTAACACGCGGCCGCCGGGCTGCCGGTACGGCATGCCACGGCGTGCCAGTATGCCGATATGACCGCTAATCGGACGTCTTCCGTCCAGGACCCCGGGCCCCTCGCCCGGTGAGCGCCGACTGCCGGATCGACCCGCTCGCACTGATCCTGATCCCGGCCGCCGCCGTGGCCGCCCCGCTGCTGGCCGATCGGCTGCTGCGGTGGGTCGCCGTGCCCACGGTGGTGTTCGAGATCGTGCTCGGCGTCCTGATCGGCCCCGACGTCCTGGACTGGGCGCAGGTCGACGGGCTGGTCGACGCGCTCTCCGAGTTCGGCCTGGCGATGCTGATGTTCCTGGCCGGTTACGAGATCGACTTCGCCAAGCTGCGCGGCGGCCCGCTGAAACGGGCGGGCGCCGCGTGGCTGGTGTCCCTGGCGGTGGCCCTCGGCGTGGGCGCCATGGTCAACCGGGACCCGCTGAACGGCGCCTTCGCCGGGCTCGCGCTCACCACCACCGCGCTCGGCACCATCCTGCCGATCCTGCGCGACTCCGGGGAGCTGCCGACGCCGTTCGGCTCGCTGGTGATGGCCACCGGCGCGGTCGGCGAGTTCGGGCCGATCATCGCGGTCGCGATCCTGCTCAGCGGCAACAGCCCGGCCAGGACCGCCGTCATCCTGGCCGTCTTCGCGGTGATCACGACGGCCGCCGTCGGCTTCGCCCGGCGGCCCCGGCCGGACTGGGTGACCCGGCTGATCCGCCGAACCCTGCGCACCTCCGGCCAGTTCGCGATCCGCACGGTGATCCTGGTGCTGACCGCGATGGTGTCCGCCGCGGTCTGGCTCGACCTGGACATGCTGCTCGGCGCCTTCACCGCCGGGATCGTCTCCCATCTGCTGCTGACCGACGTGCCCGAGGCCACGGAGGAGGTCATCGAGGCCAAGCTGGAGGGCATCGGCTTCGGCTTCCTCGTGCCGGTGTTCTTCGTGGTCAGCGGGATGAAGTTCGACCTGGAGGCGCTGCTCCGGGACCCGGGCAGCCTGCTGCTCGTCCCGGTGTTCCTGCTGCTGCTCCTGGCCGTGCGCGGACTGCCGGCGGCCCTCCTCGCCCCGATCGGGCTGGGCCGCCACGACCGGGCGGCGCTCGGCCTGTACGGCGCGACCGCGCTGCCGCTGGTCGTGGTGATCACCACGATCGAGGTGGACGCCGGGCACCTGCCGTCCTCCACCGCGGCCGCGCTGGTCGGCGCGGGCATGCTCTCCGTCCTGGCCTTCCCGCTGCTCGCTCAGCGGCTGCGCGGGAGCGCCCGCCCACCGGCCGCCGGGGGCGACCGGCAGCGGGTCAACGCCGAGAGCTGGTAGCCGCCGCGGCGGGCCGGCCGGGCCCGGCCGGGCGGCCCCGGCGCGGGCCGTCGTCAGATCACCCCCGCCTGGCGCGCCGTCTCCTCGAAGGCGCGGGCCACCGGACTGCCCCGGTAGGGGGTGAGCCGGCGGTGGAAGTCCCGGACGTACTCCAGCGAACGGGCCGAGCGCATCTCCCCGGCCGCCCGCAGCGCGTCGGTGGCCATGGTGCACGCCTCGTCCAAGTCCCCCATGCCGAGCCGGGCGGTGGCCAGCACCATCCGGCAGAAGATCCGGCTGCGGGCGTAGGCGGGCGAGCGCAGCCGCAGGGACTTCTCGGCGTGCTGCGCCGCCGTCCGCCACTGCTGGAGGTCCCGGTAGCAGTGGGCGAACTCGTCGGAGAGCTGCGCCTCGTCGAAGTAGCGCGCCCAGGAGGGCAGTTCGTCGCCGGCCCGGGCGCCGGCCAGGGCCCGCTCGGAGCGGACCAGGGCGGTGGTGCAGGAGCGGACGTCGCCCAGCAGGCCGTGGCCGCGCGCCTCGGCGGCGTGCAGCAGCGACTGCACGGTGGGCGGCACGGCGGTGCCCACGCCCTGCTGGGCGACCCGGGCCAGCTGGACCGCCTCCCGGCCGTGGCCCAGGTGGACGGCCTGCTGGCTCATCGTCACCAGGATGTAGCCGCCGAGCGCGCGGTCCCCGGCGGCCTGGGAGAGCCGCAGGGCCTGGACGAAGTAGCGCTGGGCCAGGCCGTGCGCGGCGATGTCGAAGGACGTCCAGCCGGCGAGCCTGGTCAGGTCGGCGACGGCCCCGAAGAGCGCCCGCCCGATCTGCTCGCCGTAGCGGCCGCGCAGCATCGGCTCGGCCTCGCTCTCCAGGTAGCGGACCAGCGCCTGGCGGGCGTGCCCGCCGCCGTAGGCGTGGTCCAGCGCGCGGAAGAGGTCCCCGACGGCGCGGATGGCGGCGATGTCGCCCCGGCCGACGCGCAGGGCGGGCCTCGGCTCGCGGGCCGGGTCGGTGTACGGCGGTTCGACGGCGGTGGGCGGCCGACGGCTCTGGGTCGGCACCCGGCCGAGCGCGGCGGCCGAGGCGGCCGGGGCCGGCGGTGCGC
>NZ_JBHWUI010000244.1:0-8909 GCF_042737525.1 Kitasatospora sp. NPDC059973
ACCCCGGAGCCCGCTCCGGGGTTCGCGCCTTTCGGGGCGTGCTTTGCTGGCGGGGAGGGCCGGGAACCCGGTAGGGTCACCGATCGTTGCGAACAGTGACCGGACGGCGACTCGCTGGTGAGCGTGCGCCGGGGCACTGGGTGCGCGTTGCCCCGGACCAGGTTTGCGACGGGGCGGTGTGCCGGGCGAGGGGGTGCGGCTAGCATGACCGGGGTAGTGGTGGGCAGTGTGCGAGTGCCTTCCCCAGGCAGGCAGGCGACAGGAGGGCGGGCCGTAATGCAGAAGGCGAAGATCCTCCTGGTCGACGACCGGCCGGAGAACCTGCTGGCGCTGGAGGCGATCCTCTCGGCGCTGGACCAGACGCTGGTACGGGCGGCCTCCGGCGAGGAGGCGCTCAAGGCGCTGCTCACCGACGATTTCGCGGTGATCCTGCTGGACGTCCAGATGCCCGGGATGGACGGCTTCGAGACGGCCGCCCACATCAAGCGGCGGGAGCGTACCCGGGACATCCCGATCATCTTCCTGACCGCGCTCAACCACGGGCCGCACCACACCTTCCGCGGCTACGCGGCGGGCGCGGTGGACTACATCTCCAAGCCCTTCGACCCGTGGGTGCTGCGCGCCAAGGTCTCGGTCTTCGTCGACCTCTACATGAAGAACTGCCAGCTCAAGGAGCAGGCGGCGCTGCTGCGCCTGCAACTGGAGGCGGGCGGCGAGCAGCCTGCCCTCGGCGGTGCGCTGCTCGGCGAGCTGTCGGCGCGGCTGGCGTCGGTGGAGGAGCAGGCCGAGGCGCTCGTCAAGCAGCTGGACGGCACCGAGGACGGCGGGGTCGCCGCCACCGCGGCGCATCTTGAGCGCAAGCTGGCGGGTCTGCGGCGGGCCCTGGACGCGTTGCGTCCCGGGGTGGAGTAGCGGCCGCCCGCGCACCCGTCCGGGTGAAACCTGGGCGGTGTGACGGTGTGTCTGCGACACGGCGGGGCGCCCCGGCTCGGCACGTGGGCACAGCTGGTCGGCCCCGGTAGGCTGCTGAGCCATGGCCACACGTACGCCCGGAAGCGCGGCACGCAACCCGAGTCCGGGACCGTCCAAGAAGGCCGCGGCGAAGGCTCCGGCCAAGCCGGTCGCGAAGAAGGCGGCCGCCAAGAAGGCCGCCCCGGCGAAGAAGGCGGCGGCCAAGGCCGCGCCGCCCGCCCCGCCGGCACCGAGGCCGATACTCTTCCGGGCCGTCCGGGCCGTCTGGCTCGGCCTGGCGCACAGCGTCGGCGCGGTCTTCCGCGGCTTCGGCGACGGCGCCAAGAACCTCGACCCGGCGCACCGCAAGGACGGCGTGGGCCTGCTGCTGTTCGCGCTCGCGCTGGTCACCGCCGCCGGCACCTGGTTCAGCCCGCAGGGCTGGCTCGGCGAGGCGGCCACCAACGTGGTCTCCGGGCTCTTCGGCCGGCTGGACGTGCTGGTGCCGTTCCTGCTGGCCCTGGTCGCCGTCCGGCTGATGCGCCACCCGGAGCTGCCGGAGGCCAACGGGCGGATCATGATCGGTCTGAGCGCCCTGGTGGTCGGCGTGCTCGGACTGGTCCACATCGGCTGCGGCGCGCCCATGATGGGCAGCGGCGCGACCCGGATAAGGGCGGCCGGCGGGATCGTCGGCTGGGCCGTCTCCACCCCGATGATGGCCGCCGCCGGGCCGCCGCTCGCGGTGCCGCTGCTCCTGCTGCTGGCCTTCTTCGGCCTGCTGGTGACCACCGCCACCCCGGTCAACCGGATCCCCGAACGGCTGCGCGCCGCCGGGGTGCGGCTCGGCGTGGTCGAGCCCGGCCCGCAGGACGCCTTCGCCGAGGGGCGTGCGCCGGAGCGCGAGTTCTCCACCGAGCCGCCGGAGGACGCGGACCCCTCGGCGCTGCCGTACCGCGTCGAGATCGACGGTCTCGCTCCGCCGGACGAGGTCGGTGCCCGCCGTCGCCGGCGCCGCCGCAAGCAGCTGGACGACCCGGAGCTCGCCTCCGGCGTCCCCGACCTGCTGGCGAAGGACCCGTTCGGCGAGGACCCGGTGGACCCGTACGCCACCCGCGACCTCGCCGCCGGGGCCGCCGCGGACCTGGACGGCGCGCTGGTCTACGGGGTGCCCGCCTCCTCGGCGGTGGCGGACATGATGCACCAGGTGCAGGACCGCACCGCCCCGCCGGAGGAGGCCGCCGTGCCGCCCGCCCGCAGCGGCGGCCAGGCGGCTCCCGAGGAGCACGGCCCGGCCCCGGTGCGGATGGAGCAGCTCCAGCTCTCCGGCGACGTCACCTACGCGCTCCCCCCGCTCGACCTGTTGGAGCGCGGCGGCCCGGCGAAGGCCCGCAGCGCCCTCAACGACGAGGTGGTGGCCCAGCTCACCGGGACCTTCGGCGAGTTCAAGGTGGACGCCAAGGTCACCGGCTTCACCCGGGGGCCGACGGTCACCCGCTACGAGGTCGAGCTGGGCCCGGCCGTCAAGGTTGAGCGGATCACCGCGCTCGCCAAGAACATCGCGTACGCGGTGGCCAGCCCGGACGTGCGGATCATCAGCCCGATCCCGGGGAAGTCCGCGGTCGGCATCGAGATCCCCAACCGGGACCGCGAGATGGTCAACCTCGGGGACCTGCTGCGCTCGCGCACGGCCGCCGAGGACACCCACCCGATGGTGGTCGGGATGGGCAAGGACGTCGAGGGCCACACCGTGATGGCCAACCTCGCCAAGATGCCGCACATCCTGGTGGCCGGCGCGACCGGCGCCGGCAAGTCGTCCTGCATCAACTGCCTGATCACCTCGATCCTGGCGCGGGCCACCCCGGACGAGGTCCGGATGGTGCTGGTCGACCCCAAGCGGGTCGAGCTGACCGCGTACGAGGGCATCCCGCACCTGATCACGCCGATCATCACCAACCCCAAGAAGGCCGCCGAGGCCCTCCAGTGGGTGGTGCGCGAGATGGACCTGCGCTACGACGACCTGGCCGCGTTCGGCTTCCGGCACGTCGACGACTTCAACGCGGCGGTGAAGGCCGGCAAGGTGACCGCCCCGCTGGGCAGCGAGCGCGAGCTGACCCCGTACCCGTACCTGCTGGTGATCGTCGACGAGCTGGCCGACCTGATGATGGTCGCCCCGCGCGACGTCGAGGACTCGGTGGTCCGGATCACCCAGCTGGCCCGCGCGGCCGGCATCCACCTGGTGCTGGCCACCCAGCGGCCCTCGGTGGACGTGGTCACCGGTCTGATCAAGGCCAACGTGCCGTCCCGGCTGGCCTTCGCCACCTCCGCGATGGCCGACTCCCGGGTCATCCTCGACCAGCCCGGCGCGGAGAAGCTGATCGGCAAGGGCGACGCGCTCTTCCTCCCGATGGGCGCGAGCAAGCCCGTCCGGATGCAGGGCGCGTTCGTCACCGAGGCCGAGATCGCCGCCGTCGTCCAGCACTGCAAGGATCAGCTGACGGCGGTCTACCGGGACGACGTGACGGTCGGCGGCGGGCCGAAGAAGGAGATCGACGAGGAGATCGGCGACGATCTGGACCTGCTGATCCAGGCCGCCGAGCTGGTCGTCTCCACCCAGTTCGGCTCCACCTCGATGCTCCAGCGCAAGCTGCGGGTCGGTTTCGCCAAGGCGGGCCGGCTGATGGACCTGATGGAGTCGCGCGGGATCGTCGGCCCGAGCGAGGGCTCCAAGGCCCGCGACGTCCTGGTGAAACCGGACGAGCTGGACGGCGTGCTCATCGCCATCCGGGGCTGACCGGCCGCCCCGGACGGTGCGTGCCCTTGCGGGTGTTCACTCGTTCGGAGGAGGGTAGGCGCGGTGCGCGGAACCGATCGAACGTGCACCGCGTCACAGGGCGCAGGAGCGGCCTCCGGGTTCGTCGGCCCCCGTCCTGACTGTCGGTCAGTGGACGATCGGAACCGTGCCCGGATGGGCGTGCGCATTCGGTCCTGCTCCGCTTGAGAAACGATCCTCCTCCGCCCCTAGACTGTTCTCCAGCAGGTGGCCATCCGCTCGAAAGGCGTGCACCGTGACCATCGGCAAGTCCCCCGATCGCGAGAACGCTCCGTCCTCCGCCGAGCTGTCCGGCGAGCCGGACCACGCGGCCGATGCCCCGAGCATCGGCCGGGTGCTGTCCGTCGCCCGGATCGACGCCGGACTCACGGTCGATCAGGTGAGTACCGCCACCCGGGTCCGGGTGCCGATCGTGCATGCCATCGAGGAGGACGACTTCGCCCGATGCGGTGGCGATTTCTACGCCCGGGGCCACATCCGGGCGATCGCCCGGGCGGTCGGCGTGGACGGCGAGGCACTGGTCGCCCGGTACGACGCCGCGCACGGCGGGGCCCCCGCCGGCAAGCGGCCCACCCAGCTGATCGACAGCGGGCCGATCAAGGTGCCCGGCCGCGGCCGCCCGAACTGGACGGCCGCGATGGTGGCCGCGATCTTCGCGGTGGTCGCCCTGATCGGCTTCAACCTGGTGAGCGGCAAGACCGGCGGCTCGACCACCGGCTCGGCCAGCGCGCCGCTGCCCAGCGGTTCCGGCACCGGCTCGGTCGCGCCCGTCGCCTCACCGAGCGTCCAGCCGCCGGCCCCGGCGCCCAGCGCCGCGGCGATCGCGGCCGCCCCGGCCGACAAGGTCACGGTGAAGCTGGTCGCCGAGAAGGACACCAGCTGGGTCTCGGCGCTGGACGGCAGCGGCAAGTCCCTGTTCCAGAACAACATCGAGGAAGGCCAGGACCAGACCTTCACCGACCCGAAGCAGATCAAGCTGGTGATCGGCAACGCGGGTGCCGTGCATGTGTACGTCAACGGCAAGGATCTCGGTCCGGCCGGGAAGAACGGCCAGGTGGTGCACGTCACGTACACCCCCGGCGACCCGCAGGCGGGCTGATGGCAGGGGCCGTGCGCCCCGGTGAAGATCTGGTAATCCGAGGCGCGCGGCCTCCGGGGCGAACGGCACCGGAGGCCGCGCGTTAATCTTGGCCCTATGCCTGAACGCCGTACTGTCGCCCTTGTCACGCTCGGATGCGCCCGCAACGAGGTGGACTCCGAGGAACTCGCCGGGCGACTGGAGGCCGACGGCTGGCTGCTGGTCGACGACGCCTCCGACGCCGACGTGGCCGTCGTCAACACCTGCGGGTTCGTCGAGGCCGCCAAGAAGGACTCCGTCGACGCCCTGCTGGAGGCCAACGACCTCAAGGGGCACGGCCGCACCCAGGCCGTCGTCGCGGTCGGCTGTATGGCCGAGCGGTACGGCAAGGAGCTGGCCGACGCGCTGCCCGAGGCGGACGGCGTGCTCGGTTTCGACGACTACTCCGACATCTCCGACCGCCTGCAGACCATCCTGTCCGGCGGCCACCACGCCCCGCACCTGCCGCGCGACCGCCGCAAGCTGCTGCCGCTGAGCCCGGTCGAGCGCCAGGCCGCCGCCGCCGAGGTCGCCCTGCCGGGCCACGGGGCCCCCGAGGACCTGCCCGAGGGCCTCGCCCCGGCCTCCGGCCCGCGCACCCTGCGCAAGCGGCTGGACGACAACCCGGTCGCCTCGGTGAAGCTCGCCTCGGGCTGCGACCGCCGGTGCTCCTTCTGCGCCATCCCGGCCTTCCGCGGCTCGTTCATCTCGCGCCGCCCCTCCGACGTGCTGCAGGAGGCCCAGTGGCTGGCCGCGCAGGGCGTCCGCGAGGTGGTGCTGGTCAGCGAGAACAACACCTCCTACGGCAAGGACCTCGGCGACATCCGGCTGCTGGAGACGCTGCTCGGCGAGATCTCCGCGATCGAGGGCGTCGAACGCGTCCGGGTCTCCTACCTGCAGCCCGCCGAGATGCGGCCGGGGCTGATCGACGCGATGACCGGCACCGCCGACGTGGTGCCCTACTTCGACCTCTCGTTCCAGCACTCGGCGCCCGCGGTGCTGCGCCGGATGCGGCGGTTCGGCTCCACCGACCAGTTCCTGCAGCTGCTCGGGACCATCCGCGGCAAGGCCCCGCAGGCCGGCGCCCGCTCCAACTTCATCGTCGGCTTCCCCGGTGAGACCGAGGAGGACTTCGCCGAGCTGGAGCGGTTCGTCACGCACGCGGGCCTCGACGCGATCGGCGTCTTCGGCTACTCGGACGAGGACGGCACCGAGGCGGCGACCTTCGACGGCAAGCTGCCCGAGGACGTGGTGGCGGACCGGCTGAACCGGCTCTCCAGGCTCGCCGAGGAGATGACCGCCCAGCGGGCCGAGCAGCGGATCGGGACCGAGGTCGAGGTGCTGATCGAGTCGGTCGACGGCGACCTGGTCGAGGGCCGCGCCGCCCACCAGGCCCCCGAGACGGACGGCCTCACCACGCTCACCGGGGTGGCCGACCCGCAGGTCGGCCGGTTCTACCGGGCCCGCGTGGTCGCCAGCGAGGGCGTCGACCTGATCGCCGAGGCGCTGGAGCAGGTCCGGGTCGGCCAGGCCCCGGGAGCCGGGGAATGACCAAGGGGCCCGGCGCTCCGGCCGCGGCTCACCCGGGCAGACCGGCGGCCGCGGCCCCGCCGGCGCCGGGAATCTGGAACATCGCGAACATGCTCACGATGCTCCGGCTGCTGCTGGTGCCGGTCTTCGTGGCGCTGCTCTTCGCCGACGGCGGCCACGACCCCAAGTGGCGCGCGGTGGCTTGGGCCTCCTTCGCGGTCGCGATGATCACCGACCTGTTCGACGGCGAGCTGGCCCGCCGCAAGGGCCTGGTCACCGACTTCGGGAAGATCGCCGACCCGATCGCCGACAAGGCGATCATGGGCTCGGCGCTGATCGGCCTCTCGGTGCTGGGCGACCTGCCATGGTGGGTCACCGTCGTCATCCTGGCCCGCGAGCTGGGCATCACCGTGATGCGGTTCTGGGTGATCCGGTACGGGGTCATCCCGGCCAGCCGGGGCGGCAAGCTGAAGACGCTCACCCAGGGCATCGCGGTGGGCATGTACGTCCTGGAGCTGACCGGCTGGCTGGCCACCGCGCGGGCCGTGCTGATGGCGCTCGCGGTGCTGCTCACCGTCGGGACGGCGCTGGACTACGTCGGGCAGGCGCTGCGCCTGCGCCGTGAGGGGCTGGCCGCGGAGCGCGCCGGCCGGTGAGGGAGGCGGACGGGGTGGGGTTCGGAGCGGACAACGTCGGAGTGGACAACTCCGGAGCGGGCGACGTCGGAGCCGACTACGAGGCGGCGGCGCTGAAGGCGCACGCCGCACTGCGCGGGGAGGGCGCCACGCTGGCGGTCGCCGAGTCGCTCACCGGCGGGCTGCTGGCCGCCGCGCTGGTCGACGTCCCCGGGGCGTCCGCGACCTTCCGCGGCTCGGTCACCGCGTACGCGACCGAGCTGAAGGCCTCGGTGCTCGGCGTCGACGAGGGGCTGCTGGCCGTGCACGGGCCGGTCCACCCGCTGGTGGCCCGGCAGATGGCCGAGGGCGTGCGCCGGCTGCTGGGGGCCACGTACGGGCTCGCGACCACCGGAGTGGCCGGCCCGGATCCGCAGGACGGACAGCCGGTGGGCACGGTACACCTCGCACTGGCCGGTCCGGGGGGAAGTCGGGTCAGTTCGCCGCGACTGTCGGGGGACCGTGCCACAATCCGTCACGGAGCGGTGACCGCCGCTCTGGAGCTGCTCGTCGGGCGGCTCCCGTCCGGTGCGTCCACGCACTGACCAGCTGCTCACCCTCGGTGCCCGCCGCCCGGCCCGCCCCGTCGAAGGCTCCGCCCCCGGTGTCCGGACCGGTCCGTCGGCGCAGATCTCCACCGAACCGAGATCTGCCGAACTGGCGTACGGGGATGAGGTCGACGGAGGATCGTGTTACATCGGAGGTCCTGGGGCAGAAACCAGGTGGCGAACGAGTGGCGCGGCGGTGACCCGGTGCCGCACGGAGGGTACGACGAGGTGCCCGCAGGCCGGGGTGCGACACCGAAACAGGGGAGGGGACAGCCTTGCAGCCCAGAGTGAACACGACCATGGTCCCCGCACGCGAAGCGGGCAAGGCGGTACGGTGGGGGCGTGACATCTCGATCCGCAGTCCGAGGAGGGAGGCACCGATGATCCTGCTCCGTCGCCTACTGGGCGATGTACTGCGTCGGCAGCGCCAGCGCCAGGGCCGCACACTTCGCGAGGTGTCGGCAGCAGCCAGGGTTTCGCTCGGTTACCTCTCCGAGGTCGAGCGGGGACAGAAGGAGGCCTCCTCGGAGCTGCTCTCCGCGATCTGCGACGCACTCGACGTTCGAATGTCCGAGGTCATGCGCGAGGTCAGTGACGAACTCTCGCTCGCCGAACTTGCGGCGATGTCCAGCCTCTCCGAAGGTGAACTGCTGAGGCCGGTGCTCGAACCGGTACCGCTGCCCGCCCCCGGCAACGACCGGGCGAACCTCTCGCCCAAGGCCGCCGCGATGGACGTGGTCGCCGCCTGACCTGGCCTCGACGCCCGGGCGCCTGGTGCCCGGGGCGAGCGAAGGAGGCCGGTTGTGCGGAAGGCAGCTACGACGTTCGCCGAGGCCCGAATACGGCTGGGGCAGCTGGTTCCCCGGCGTCTGCGCAGGCTCCTGCCGATGTCGGCGGGCGCTCTCGCCGGCTGGCTGATGCTCCGGGGCCAACCCGCCGACGGGGCCGCGCTGGGGCTGCTCGCGGCCGGCGGGTGGGGGCTCGGCCTGATCCCGGTGCACGCGGACCGCTGGTCCACCGGACCGGAGCCGCGCCGAACGGGTGAGCCGAAGGCCCGGATGGAGGCAGAGCCTCCGATCGGGTGAGCGCAGTGATGCGGTGCGAAGGCCGCGAGGTGGTTCTCCGCCTCGCGGCCTTCGCCGTGGCCCGGGGCCGGGGGGGGGCCGCGCGGCCCCCGGCCCCGGAGGGGGGGGGGGCGCCGGCCCCGGCCCGGGCGGGGGGGCCCCCAGGCGGCGCCGGGGCTGGGGGGCCCCCACGGC